>NZ_DASVSG010000034.1:0-54410 GCF_036388195.1 Jatrophihabitans sp.
GGGCGCCGTCCCACTTGGTCTCGTACGCCCACTTGTGGTCCTCGACGGGCCCGGGCAGCTCGCCGGCGGTGGCCAGCATCGGGGTGAGGGCGGGCAGCGCGGGCCAGGACGGGGCTGGCGCTCTGCCACCGCGGGTCATCGTGCCCTCCTAGGCGCTCCTCTAGACGAAGTGTCTATACGGATTCACCCTAGCGTCTCGGGTGCGGCGGAGCCGGGGCGAGCGGGTTCACTAGGTTGGAGGGGTAGCTACTTCGAGATCGACGTCCTGGAGGTCACCGTGTGGGTCCTGCTCTCGTCCCGACTTCGTACCTGGCTGATGCTGGCCGTCGCCGTGCCGGTTCTGCGGGCGGTGCTCCGGCGCGCCTCGGCCTCGGCCGACCGGCGCGACCCGACCTCGACCGCGTCCCGGGCGCTGCGGACGGCGGAGTCAGGGCTGTCCCGGCTGGACCGGCGGCAGCGGCGGCGGGACCGGCGCCAGCTCTGAGCGTGACCCCTCCCCAGCGCGGTTCGGCTGCGGTCTGTCGGCCTCACAGGTGCGTGCACCAGCGGCGCATAATTAGTGACAGACGGTAGCCGTATCGTCGCCCCTGCTCAGCGCAGGACAGAAGGGGACGTAGCCAGTGACCAGGCAGAAGCCAGCGTCCCGCCTGCAGTCATTGGCCGTCCGGGTCGCCGACGGGAATTTCGTCCTCGACCTCAGCGGCCTGTCCTGGCTCGATCCGCTGCACCTGGTCGGGGTCGCCTCGATCGCTCAGCTGGCCGCGGCCCGCGGCTTCCGGCTTCGGCTGAGCGGGCTGCGCGCCAACCAGGCCGGTTATGCCTCCCGGATGCACCTGGGCGCGATCGTCGAGCATTTCGGCGGCAGCCACGACCTGCCGGTCAAGGAGCGAGAGCTCGATCGCAGCGACAGCCTGCTCGAGGTCACCGAGCTGGCCACCGGCGGCGATGTCCGGAAGCTGAGCGCCTTGGTCTATGACCGGGTGGCCGGGCACGACGCCGAGATCGCGCACGCGTTGCACACCGCGCTGGCCGAGATCGGGGCCAACGTGTGCGAGCACTCCGGAACCGTGGGTTTCATGGCGGCCCAGACGCTGCCCTCGCAGGGCGTGCTGCGGTTCGCCGTCGCCGACGCCGGCGTCGGCCTGCTGGGGACGCTGGCCAGCCAGGGCGCCGAGGATGACCGGATGGCGGTCACGATGGCCCTGTCGGGGACCAGCAGGAAAGAGGGCCCGGGCCACGGCACCGGCCTGCCTACCGCGGTGACCGTCGTGAGCCGGCTGGGCGGGCAGGTGCTGCTGGCCAGCGGGTCGGAGGTGACCACCGCCAACGCCCGCGGTCGGCGTCATGCCGAGCTGTCCAGCGGCTTCGTCGGGACCATGTTCGAGGGCTGGGTTCCGGTCACCGGCGCCCGACACAGCAGCCCAACGCTGTACGACTGGGCCCGTTAGTGAGACGATGACGCTATCGTTGACGACGGAACAGCTCCATGCTAGGGCCGTCGGAAGGGCTAGGGCCGTCAGAACACCGATGGTGCGGATGCTGACATGCTGAGGGGGTGGTCGTGGGCGTTCGAACATTGCCGTTGCCGCGACTGGTAGCGGGTCGCGACTACGCCGACGACATGGTGAGCACGCTGGGGACCGTGGTGGGGCAGGATGTCGTGGTCGATGCCACCAAGTTGCTCTCGGGCACCACGTCGTTCGCCTACCAGCTGATCGAGCGGTTGCTGGCCGAGGAGAAGGCCAACTCGGTGCTGCTGGTCGGGGCGCCGGCCGACTTCGCCGAGTACGCCACGTCCGCGGCCCGCGAGCTGCACGTCACCGACCGGTTCGACCTGGCCGAAGAGCTGCCCCGCGCCGCTGCCGCCAGCTGAGGCCGGCAGCGCTTTGGTGCTGCCGCTCAGGACCGTGCCACTCAGGACCGTGGCGAGGTGCCGTCCTCGCTTCGCAACGCGCTGCCGATGGCGGCGTTCACGGCCTGCCATTCCCGCTGCTCCTGGGCCGCCGAGATCTCCGCGGTGCTGATGAAGCTGACCTCGGCCGCCGACCGCCAGCGCTGTGCCGCCGCCACCACGGCCTGGTCGTCGACCCGGGTGAGGGTGACCTCGAGCAGGGCCCGGGCGTCGAGGTAGCGGCGCTCGGCGGCCTCGACCTCTGCCGAGGGCCGGCCGGCATTGGCCCGGCTGAGCGCCCCGTACTCACCGACCCGGCCGCGCAGGGCGAGCGCGGCATCTTGGGCGTCGATCAGCGCGGCCCGCCGGCGCAGGTACCGGCGAGCATGGCTCTCGCGCACGCTCAGGGCCACCTGGGTGCCGATCGCGACGATCAGCGAGACGACCGCCGCGACGACCCCGCTGATCAGGGTGACCGCCGTCGCCGACGCGGCGGCTGTGATCGTCGCGGCGGTCACTGACCGGCGGCGCGGCGGCCCTCAGCCGGCTTTGCCGAGCGCTCGGCCGGATTGGCGGCCAGCAACGGCCGCGCGGCGTTGGCGTCGGCGACCTCGATCAGCTTCAGGTCAGCCTGCACGCCGAGGATGGCCGCCTCGATGGTCAGCGCGGCCAGCGGCTCGTCCTTGTGCTGGCGCCGCAGCGCCCGCAGTGTCTGCAGCTCGGCCATGCGGGCGTCGCGTTGGGTCCGGCAGACCTCGTGCACCTGCTCCTCGCTGCGCCGGCCGGCGGCCATCACCTTGAGGATGAAGTCGTCCCGATAGCCGGCGGTTCGGGTCGTGGGTTCGGCAAGCCAGCCATCCAGTTCGCGGCGTCCAGCAGCTGTGATTTTGTAGACAGTTCGGTCCGGACGGACCTCTTGGGAGACCGTTCGCGAGGTCACCAGCCCGTCCCGGCTGAGCCGTTCGAGGATTTGGTAGACATGACCGATATTGAGCCCGCCCCATTGCGGCCCGACCGCTTTCTCAAAATTCGTCTTTATTTCATAGCCGTAGCTGGGTCCGTCGGCGAGAAAGGACAACACCGCGTGTTGGATAGCCACGGCGACCACTATAGGGCCAAGGCTTTGGTCCCGAGGGAGAGTGGTCAAAGCCAGCCGCGCCGGGTGGCAGGAGCATGATGGAGAGGTGGTGTTACCAACGGGTACGTCGTCGCCAGCGCGCGCGGGCGCCCGGGTCGAACTGGCGGCGGTGACCAAGACGCGGCGCCAGGGACGGACCACCGTCACCCCGCTGGACGACATCTCCCTCACGATCTCACCCGGCCAAATCGTTGCAGTCACCGGGCCGTCCGGAGCCGGGAAATCGAGCCTCCTGCAGCTGATCGGCGGCCTCGACATTCCTGATTCCGGGCGCATCCTGGTCGACGACGCCGACATTGCGGAGCTGTCCGGCAGACATTCGGCACACTTTCGCAGCAGTGTCGGGTTTGTCTTTCAGCGCTATCACCTGCTGGGCAACCTTTCCGCCCTCGACAACGTGATAACCCCGGTGTTGCCGCTGCGGGTGGACTTCGACAAGTGGGAGCGCGGTCAGCAGCTGCTCGCGGCAGTGGGGCTCGCCGACCAGGCCACGGTGGCCGCGCGCGACCTGTCGGGCGGGCAGCAGCAGCGGGTGGCGATCGCCCGGGCCCTGGTCAACCGGCCGCGGCTGCTGCTCGCCGACGAGCCGACCGGAAACCTCGACTCCCGGACCGGTGAGGACATCCTGGACCTGTTGACCGACCTGCAGGCCCAGCACGGCATGACGATGCTGCTGGCCACCCACGACTGGACGGTCGCCAGCCAATGCCAACGGGTGATCGAGCTGCGCGACGGGCGGGTGGTCAACGACCATGACCTGCCCGGGACCGATCCGGACAGCACGCTCCGCCGGATCAGCCGGCCGGGCTGAGCTTCGGTCACGCTACGGCATCAATGCGGCAGCGAGGGCGCATGCATTGTGACAAGCCAGCTTGACCGAATGTAGTTCCAATGCCTAACGTACCTCTGATCCAAATCTGGCTCAGTGTAAGGGAATTCGCTCATGACCGCTCTGCTAGCACGAGCACACTCCGCGGCGTTGCGGGCGAAACCCACCAGCCGTCCGGTCATCGACGGCTGCGCGCCTGACTGCTTCTATGACTATCTCTGCGACTCCAGCCACCGGTATTTCCGACGGCTCTGCTGCTACCGCCCGGACTGCACGGATTACTGCGGCGATTGGGTGCTGGTGACAGGCGGCTGCTGAGCTCGGGCTTGTTGTTCAACGGGGGGAAGTACCGTGTTCGGTTATGCCGTGATGTCCGTTCGGTGCCTGCTGGTGCTGGTGCTGGCCGCCGCAGCGATCGGCAAGGTGTTGCGACGCTCGGAGCTGGCCGAGTTCGCCCGCACCCTGCGGGTCGGTCTGCGGCTGCCGTACGCCCGGCTGGTCGCCGGCGCCTGGGTCGCCCTTGAAGGCGGCACCGCCCTCGCGCTGGCGCTGCCCTCGACGGTGGGATTCGCGGCGCCGCTGGCGGCAGGGGAGTTCGGGTGCCTCACCGCCGGAGCCGCCCTGCTGGTCGCCCAGCACCGCGGCTACACCTGCACCTGCTTCGGAGCCAAGCGGTCCGAGCTGAGCTGGGCAACGGTGCTGCGCAACGGCGCGCTGACCGTGGCCGCACTGCTGCTGGTGGCCGGCCTGCGGTCGCCCGGCGGCTCCGCGGCGTCGGCTGCGGTCCTGCTGGCCGCGGTCCTGACCGTCCTGCTCGGCGCCGTGCTGACCGCGCAGGCCGGCCCGCTACGGGCGCTGCTCGAGCAGTCCGGGGCCTGGCATCCAGCTGGCGGGGCAGCGTCGCCGCCCTCGGCGATGTCGGGCGGACGGCGATGACGATCACCACCGTGCTGGTGGGGTACACGACGTTGGTGGCGACGCTGGCGCTCGGCATCTCACTGCTGATGCTGCGCACCCTGCAGGGTTCCGCGCAGCCCGGCAAGCCGTCGATGAGGCCCGTCGCCCTGCCGGCCAGTGGTCCCGAGGTCGGCAGCACGGCGCCGCCGTTCACCGCCCGGACCGGCACCGGGGGACTGCTGCGCAGCGGCGAGCTGGCCGGGCGCAGCTACCTGCTGGCCTTCGTCTCCAGCAGCTGTCAGGGCTGCCGGAACGCGTTGCCGGGCATGATCGGCTACGCCAACCAGCTGCCCGGAGGGTTCCGCGTGATCACCGTGATCGTCGGGGACCCGCGGCGCGGCGCGGACCTCGAGCAGGCGCTGGCTCCGGTGGCCACGGTCGTGTCCGAACCGGACGGCGGCCCGATCAGCACCGCCTACCAGATCCACCTGTTTCCGTCCTACGTGCTGATCTCCGACACCGGGAGCGTGCTGGCCACCGGGCAGTCCGTGCGCGACCTGCCGCAACCCCAGCCGCAATGACATCGAGCGGGAAAGGGACATCACCGGGGCAAGAGGATCACACTGGCCCGATGAGGACTCCGCACGGCTGCTCGCGGCCGTGATCCACCTGCTGCTGGCGCGGCTGCGGGCCAACCGGCTGCGAGCGGCCGTGCTGGTCCTCGGCATCGCCGCGGCCACCACCGCGTTCATCGTGCTCACCGGCGAGGTGGCCGAACAGCACCTGGAGCTACGCGGACGGGTCAGCGATCAGAGCGCCCCGAACTTCGACATCCTGGTGCGGCCGGCCGGGTCGCGAACCGACCTGGAGACCAAGCAGGGCCTGGTGCGGGCCAACTTCCTGTCCGGCCAGTTCGGCGGCATCACGCTGCGGCAATGGCGCCAGATCCAGGAGCTGTCCGGGGTGCAGGTGGCGGCGCCGGTGGCGATGGTGGGCTACGTCCTGCAGAGCGTGACCATCCCGATCGACATCACCAACCGGCTCAGCCCGGCCGACCAGCAGCTGTTCACCGCCTCGGTCCGCCGGCGCAGCGCCCGCGGGCTGAGCGAGTTCGCCCGGCCGGCCATCAACTACAGCTACGTCACCACAGCCCGGATCAGCGAAGTGGGCACGCTCAACGACCCCGGAGAATTGGGCTACGGGGTCACCCCGCCAGGTGGCCGGCCCCGGGTCATCTGCCCGGTCCGCCCGAAGGCCACCGGCGGCCCGTTCGAGGTGCGCAGCCAGCGCAACGGCACCTGCTGGTCTCGGGTGAACGGCCCGAACGGAACCGGCTTCACCCTGCTGCCCCGCGGCCACGTCGGGATCCTGGTGCAGTGGACGTTCCCGTTCCTGCTCGCAGCCATCGATCCCGCCCAGGAGGCCGAGCTGGCCGGCCTGGACCGGGCGGTGACCCGCGGCAGCTACCTGCTGCAACGCGGGATCGCCCCCGGCCATGGCAGGCACAGCGTGCCCGTCCTGATGGCCGAGCACGCCCGATTCGACGATCAGGACGAGATCAGCATCCAGCGGCTGTCGGCCGCGGCGGCCGCCGAGTTCGGCTCCGGACTCAGCACCGACCGGCTGGACGCCCTGCTGGACACCGAGCGGGGGCCGGTGGTGGCCACCGCCTCGATCACCGCCGACGCCGCCTACCAGCGCCTGCTGACCGCCAGCCTGCAGCTTCCGGCGGGCCCCGTGGTGGACAGCTACTGGACCAGCGGGCGGGTCAGCTACCGCCTTGAGCCGGACGGGTCGCTGCGGCCGCGGCCGGTCGACAACCCGGCGAGCATCTGGACGGCCCCGCTGGACCTGCGTGGCTATGTCGAAGTGGCACCCGACGCCGCCGACACCGCGTTCCGCCCGCTGAGCAAGCACGCGTTGCTGGCCAAGAGCGTCGCCCCCGACGGCGCCGGGCCGCGGCTGGCAGCCATCGGCGTCTTCGACGAGTCCCGGCTGGAGCAGGGATCGGGGCAGGCCTGGCTGGGTGGTTACCGCACCGAGCCGTTGCAGCCGGCCGATCCGGCCAGCAGCGCCCTGCTGGGCGGCCGGACGCTGCTGCCCGACAGCAACATCGCCGGCTACCTGCTGTCGTCCCCGACCATGCTGACCTCCCTGGACGCGGCGTCGGTGTTCACCGATTCCTCGGTCTTCGACAACGTCAGCGACGCAGCGCCGATCAGCGCCGTCCGGGTTCGGGTGACGGGGGCGCACGGCGTCGACGCGGTCAGCCGGGAGCGGGTCCGGCTCGTCGCCGAGGCGGTGGCGGAGACGACCGGCCTGGACGTCGATGTCACCGTCGGCAGCTCGCCGACCACCCGGCGCATCGTGCTGCCGGCGGGCTCGGCGGGCCGGCCGGAGTTGCGGCTTTCCGAGCAGTGGCAGCGCAAGGGCGTGGTCGTGGCCGTCCTGCTCGCGGTGGATCGCAAGAGCCTGCTGCTGTTCGCCCTGGTGCTGGTGGTGTGCGGGGTCTTCACCGCCAATGCCGCGGGCGCCGCGGCTCGCTCGCCCCGGCTGGAGCTGTCGACGCTGAGCTGCCTGGGTTGGACCCGCGGCCAGCTGATGTCGTTGCTGCTGGGCGAGATGGCGGTGATCGGCGCCGCCGCCGGGATCACCGGGGCGCTGGTCTCGCTGCTCACCGCCGAGGCGCTGGGCGTGCCGGCGAGCATCGGCCGGGCCTTGGCCGCCGTGCCCGCGGCGCTGGCGGTGACGTTGCTGGCCGCGGCCTGGCCGGCCTGGCGAGCCTCGCGCGCCTCGCCGCTGCCGGAGCTGTCAGCAGCGGCCGCCTGGAGCTCCCCGGCCAAGGGAGGTGGGCTCAAGAAGGTACGCGGGCCGTCGCGACTGGCGTACCGGAACCTGCGCGCCGAGCCCGTCCGGACCGCTCTGGGAATGGCCGCGGTCGGGGTCGGCTCGGCCGGGCTGACCTTGCTGCTGGCCATCACGGTGGCCTTCCGGGGCAGCGTGGTGGGCAGCCTGCTCGGAGACGCGATCTCGTTGCAGGCCCGCCGGGTCGACTACCTGGCGGTGCTCATCACCCTGCTGCTGGCGGCGATCGCGGTGGCCGATGTCAGCTACCTCAACATGCGCGATCGCCGGGACGATCTGGCGCTGCTGCGGGCGGTCGGCTGGACCGCTGGACGGCTGGGCCAGCTCATCGTCAGCGAGGGCGTGCTGATCGGCCTGGCAGGGTCGGCGGCGGGCGCCGGGCTGGGACTGGCGACCACCGCCGCGCTGGCGGGCTCGGCGCCGGGCAGCCTCTGGCTGCTGGCCGGGCTCACCGCGCTGACCGGCACCCTAATCAGCGCGGTGGCCAGCCTGCTGGCGGCGCTGTCCCTGCCGCTGCTGGTTCGGGCACCCTCGCTGAGCCGGGACTGAAACCTGGGGCAGACTGCAGGCTGTGCCCGACCCGACCGCCCAGCCTGCCGGCGCCGAGCTGCCTGCTGCGCAGCTGGCCGGCGACGGCGCAGCCGGCCCTGCGGTGGTGGTGATCGGGATCGGCGCCGATGGCTGGGACGGGCTCGGCCCGTCGGCCCGGACCGCCCTGGCCGAGGCTGAGCTGGTGCTGGGCAGCGAGCGGCAGCTGCTGCTGCTGCCGGCCGGCCTGCCAGCCGAGCGGCAGGCCTGGCCGTCCCCGATGGTGCCCGCGCTGCCGGGGCTGCTGGCCGAACGCCACCGCCGCCGGCTGGTGGTGCTGGCCAGTGGCGATCCGATGTTCTACGGGATCGGCGGCACCCTGGCGCGGCTGCTCGGCCCGGGCTCGGTCCGGATCATCGCCGGGGTGTCCTCGCCGTCGCTGGCCGCCGCCCGGCTCGGCTGGCCGCTGGAGGAGATCGAGGTGCTCAGCGTGCTGGGCCGTCCGATGGCCGCCCTGCACCCGCTGCTGCAACCGGGCCGCCGGCTGCTGGTGCTGCTCGGCTCGGCAGCCGATGCGGCGGCCATTGCCCGGCTGCTCTGCGAGCGCGGGCTGGGGCCGAGCGAGCTGGTGCTGCTGTGTGAGCTGGGCGGCGCCGGCGAGCGGCTGGTGCGCGGCAGCGCCGCCGGCTGGCCCGGCCAACCGGACGAGCCGCTGGCGGTGCTGGCGATCGAGGTCCGTCCCGAGCCGGGCGCGGCGCTGCTGCCGGCCTCGCCGGGGCTGCCCGACGCCGCCTTCGACAACGACGGCCAGCTCACCAAGTCCGAGGTCCGCGCGATCACCCTGGCGGCGCTGGCACCGGTGCCCGGTCAGCTGCTCTGGGACGTCGGGGCCGGCAGCGGCAGCGTCGGGATCGAGTGGATGCGCAGCCACCCGTCCTGCCGGGCGGTGGCGATCGAGGCGCGCCCGGACCGGCTGGAACGGATCGCGGCCAACGCGCAGGCGCTCGGCGTGCCGGGACTGCGGCTGGTGGACGGGCACGCGCCGCAGGCGCTGGACGGGCTGCCCGCCCCCGATGCGGTCTTCGTCGGCGGCGGGGTGAGCCGGCCCGGGGTGCTGGCGGCCTGCGAAGCCGCGCTGGCGCCGGGTGGGCGGCTGGTCGCCAACGGCGTGACCGTGGAGACCGAGACGGTGCTGGCCGACTGGCACCGCCGGCTGGGCGGCCGGCTGATCCGGATCGCGGTGCAACGCGCGGAGCCGGTCGGCGGGTTCACCGGCTGGCGGCCGGCCATGCCGGTGACCCAGTGGAGCTACACCAAATGAATCTCAGGACGGCGGCAGCCCGATGACCGTCCATTTCCTCGGCGCCGGCCCCGGGGCGGCCGACCTGATCACCGTGCGGGCCCAGCGCATCCTGGCCTCGTCCCAGGTCTGCCTGTACGCCGGCAGCCTGGTGCCCGCGGAGGTGCTGGCCCACTGCCCGCCCGGCGCCCGGCTGGTCGACACCGCCGGGCTGAGCCTGGACGAGATCGTCGCCGAGCTGGTGGCCGCGGACCGGGCCGGGCACCAGGTGGCCCGGCTGTGCAGCGGCGATCCATCCCTGTTCAGCGCGGTGGCCGAGCAGGTCCGCCGGCTGGAACAGGCCGGCGTCGAGTACGACATCACCCCCGGGGTGCCGGCGTTCGCGGCGGCGGCGGCGGCGCTGGGCCGCGAGCTCACCGTCCCCGGGGTGGGCCAGAGCGTGATCCTCACCCGGACGGCCGAACGCGCCACCGCGATGCCGCCGGGGGAGGAGCTGAGCACTCTGGGTGCGTCCGCGGCGACCCTGGTGCTGCACCTGGCGGTGCAGCGCATCGACGCGGTCGTCGCCGAGCTCGTCCCCAGCTATGGCGCGGACTGCCCGGTCGCCGTGGTCGCCTCCGCCAGCCGGCCCGAGCAGCAGATCCTGCGGGGCACCCTGGCCGACATCGGCGAGCAGGTCCGCACCGCCGGGATCCGCCGCACCGCCGTCATCGTGGTGGGCCGGGTGCTGGCCGCGGCGGGATTTCCCGACAGCTACCTGTACTCCGCAGCCCGGAACCGGGACGGGCACTAGCCCCCTTGCGGAGCGGGCTGGGGCGCCCTGCAGCAGGCGGCGGGTTTGACTGCGTCGGGGGTTCTGCCGCCGGAGCGAGTTGAAAGTTGTTCAACTCGTGTGCGTCAGGGATGATTCTCCAGTGCCGGACGCAGCGTATTCAACCCAGGACGGCAAGGCGCTGCTGTCGGTGGGCGCCGCGGCGGGCCGGCTCGGCGTCGCGCCGGCCACCGTTCGGAGCTGGGAGCGCCGCTACGGTCTGGGCCCGGGCGGCCGCAGCGACGGCGGTCACCGCCGCTATACCGAGGCCGACCTCAACCGGTTGCTGCGGATGCAGGAGCTGGTGAACCGTGGCCAGGCCCCCGCCGTCGCGGCCCGGATGGTGCTGGGAGAGCAAGGCTCGTGTAACCCGTCGACTGCTCGGGTCGCCAGCACGGCTACCACCCGCACGCCCGGTGGGCCCGGTCCACGCCGGCCCAATCGCGGCGGTGGCCCCGGTGGCCGGGTCCTGGCGGTGCCCGGCGCGTCACCCGAGGTCCGGGGGCTGGCGCGGGCCGCGAGCAGGCTGGACGCCGACGCCGCGTCCGGCCAGGTCGGTGACCTGCTGGTCAGCCGGGGCGTGGCGCGGACCTGGAACGAGGTGCTCCGGCCGGTGCTGGTCTCGATCGGGGTGCGCTGGATACGGGCCGGCGTCGATGTCGAGCACGTCCTCAGCGAAGCGATCATGGATGCGCTGCGGTCCTACCGCGCCTTCCTGCCCCGTCCGGTGCCCGGCCGTCCGGTGCTGCTGGCCTGCGCGCCGGAGGAGCAGCACACGCTGCCGCTGCACGCGCTGGCGGCGGGGCTCGCCGAACGACGGACGCCGTTGCGGCTGCTGGGCGGCCGGGTGCCCACCGCGGCGCTCACCACGGCTGTCCGGCGGACCGACGCCGGCGCGATCTTCCTGTGGCGGCACTGCCTGGAGGGCCACGAGTCGCCGGTCGAGCCCACAGTCGCCACCGACCCTGCCGAGCCGGATGAGCTGGCAGAGCTGGCCGGGCTGACCCGCAGCCGGCCGGCCCGGCGGCTGGTGGTCGGCGGGCTGGCCTGGCAGCAGTCGGCGCTGCCGGCCGCGGCCCGCTATGCCCCCGACCTGGACACCGCGATTCAGCTGCTTGCTCCCGATTCTCGGTAACTTGTGCAAGGTTGCCGTTCCGAGAACCGGCGACTAGACAGGAAGTAACGGCGATCGGGGTGCTTCGGCGCCGCCCGGCTTGGCCGGCGCTCGACAGGCCCCAGCGGGGCGGAGCGCGGAGCCATGACCCACTTGGACGTTCTGGTGACGGGCGCATCAGGCTTCATCGGCTCGCACCTGTGCCCTGCGCTGGAGCAGGCCGGCCATCGGGTCCGGGCGATGACCCGGCATCCCGACAGCTATACCGGCGCCGGTGAGCCGATGGCCGGCGATGTCAGCGAGCTGGCCAGCCTGCGAGCCCCGATGGACGGTGTAGACGCCGCTTACTATCTTGTGCATTCTCTGGACTCGGCGGAGTTCGAGGAGAAGGACGCCCAGGCCGCGCGAGCATTCGGCATCGCGGCTTCCGAAGCCGGCGTGCGGCGCATCATCTACCTCGGTGGCCTGGGAGCCGAGAACCAGCAACTGTCTGCGCACCTGCGCTCGCGCCGGGCGGTGGAGTCCCTGCTCGGTGAGGCGGGCGTCCCGGTCACCGTGCTGCGGGCGGCGGTGGTGATCGGGCATGGGGGCATCTCCTGGGAGATCACCCGGCAGCTGGTCGACCACCTGCCGGCGATGGTCGCCCCGCGCTGGGTGAGCACCCGCACCCAGCCGATCGCGCTGGACGACGTGATCCGGTACCTGGTGGCGGTGCTGGGCGCGCCGGAGTCTGCCGGGCAGGTCTATGAGATCGGCGGGCCCGAGGTGCTCCGCTACCTCGACATGCTGCAGCGGGTCGCGTGGATCAAGCATGGCCGGAGGCTGCCGGTGCTGCCGGTGCCGCTGCTCACCCCGCGGCTGTCCTCGGCCTGGCTGGCGCTGGTGACCGACGTCAACCTTGCGACGGCACGCACGCTGGTCGATTCGATGACCACCGAGGTGATCGTGCGCGAGAACCCGATCCAGCGGCTGGTGCCGGGCCCGACGATCGGTTACGACGACGCGGTCCGGCAGGCGCTGGCCGCGCGCGCAGCCGCGGCCGGCCAGGACCCGGTGGGCGCCGGCGGCCCGCTGCCCCGGTCCGGATGAGGTCCGCTCCGTCCCGGCTGCCCCGTGTCCTGCGGCCCGCCCTGGTCGACAAGGTGCCGCGCGATCACCACGAGCCCGACGGTGCGTTCCGGCGCCGCCGGCTGGTCGTCGCGTTGGTGCTGGTGGCCGGGGCGCTGATGCTCGGGCTGTCGCTGTCGGTGGAGCCCGCGGACCCCGCGTTCTACCCGCTGACCGGGGCGCTGGCTGGGATCTGGCTGATCGGCGGGCTGGCGTCCGGACCGCTGCACCTGGGCCGGATCGCGTTCCGGGGCGAGCTTCGCCGGCCGATCCTGACGCCGGTGGTGATCGGGCTGGCGGCCGCCGCGGTGTTCGTGCTGGGCGCCCTGGTGGTACGCGAGATCGACCCGTTGCGGACGTTCACCGAGAACGTGCTGGCCCATGCCCGGCGCGGCTCGCTGCCGCTGGTGGCCCTGGTGACGGTGCTCAACGGGATCGCCGAGGAGATCTTCTTCCGGGGCGCGCTGTTCGCCGCCCTGGGCGACCGGCGTCCGGTGCTCGTCTCGACCGGGATCTACGCGCTGGTGACCCTGGCCACCGGCAACCCGATGCTGGTGTTCGCCGCTGCCACCCTGGGCCTGGTGCTCGGCCTGCAACGGCGGGCCTCCGGCGGCATCCTGGCGCCGATGCTCACCCACGTCACCTGGTCGGTGGTCATGCTGCTGGCGTTGCCGCCGCTGTTCGCCGGCTGAGCCTTCGCGCGCCGGCTCAGTGCACCGGACTGCCGGTTCTGCGCTGCTCAGGTCACGCGCTGCTCAGGTCACGCGCTGCTCAGGTCACGCGCTGCTCAGGTCACGCGCTGCTCAGGTCAGGCGCTGCTCAGGTCAGGCGCTGCTCAGGTCAGGCGCTGCTCAGGTCAGGCGCTGCTCAGGCGTGCGCCGCCGGCTGGCCGTAGCTGGCGAAGGCCGCCCGGGCCGCCGCGAGCTGGCCGGCGTCGAGCACCTGCGGAGTTCCCAGCTGCCGGGCACGCCAGGCCAGCTCCGCGGTGTACTCCACGGCCTCGGCCACCATCATCGCCGCGGCCAGGTCGGCGCCGACCGCCACCACGCCGTGGTTGGCCAGCAGCACCGCGAAGCCGCTGCCGAGCGTCCGCACGCAGGACTCGGCCAGCTCGGCAGTGCCGTAGCGGGCGTACGGCGCCACCGGCACGCTCTCGCCGGCCCGGACGATCAGGTAGTGCACCGCCGGGATCTGCTCACCGAGCACCGCGAACGTGGTGGCGAACATGGAGTGGGTATGCACGACGGCGCCGGCGTCCGGTCGGGCCCGGTAGATACCGAGGTGCAGCGCCACCTCGGAGGTCGGCCGGAGATCGCCGTCGAGCTGTTCGCCGTCGGCCGAGAGCACCGCCACGTCGCTGTCCCGCATGCCGATATAGCCAAGCCCGGTAGGGGTGATCGCGATCGTGCCGGAGGCCGGGTCGCGGACCGAGACGTTGCCCGAGGTGCCGCGCACCAGCCCGGTGGCCAGCAGCTCTCGGCAGGCCTGCGCCACCGCGGCGCGCTGGTCGGGGAGTAGCACAGCTGGCTACGCTACCGGCCATGCGCACCATTGACTGGGTCGACGGCACGGTTCGGATCATCGATCAGACCAGGTTGCCGGCCGAGCTGGTGAGCATCGACATCACCGAGGTCGACGAGCTGGTGGTCCACATCCGGTCGCTGGCGGTCCGGGGCGCGATGGCGCTGGGTGTGGCCGGCGCGCTGGGGATGGCGCTGGCCGCCTGCCGGTCGGCCGAGCGGCAGGGCGACCTGGACGCCGACCTGGCGGTGGCCGCCGACAAGCTCATCGGCGCCCGGCCGACCGCGGTGAACCTGTCCTGGGGAGTGCGGCAGCTGACGTCTGCCCGCGAGCAGGGCGCCGGCGTCGAGGAGCTGGTAGCCGCCGCGCTGGCGATCCGGGACGCCGACATCGAGATCAACCAGGCGCTCAGCGACCGTGGCGCGCAGCTGCTGGCCGGCGCCCGCCGGGTGCTGACCCACTGCAATGCCGGCGCGCTGGCCGGTGTGGAGTTCGGGACCGCGCTCGGCGTCATCGAGCGGTTGCACGCCGCCGAGCCGCTGGAGATGGTCTACGTCTGCGAGACCCGGCCGTTGCTGCAGGGCAGCCGGCTCACCGCCTGGGAGCTGGGCCGGCGGGGCATCCCGCACCGGATCATCGTCGATTCGGCAGCGGCCGGGCTGGTGCTGGGCGGCGAGGTGGAGGCGGTCGTGGTGGGAGCGGACCGGATCGCTGCCAACGGCGACGTCGCGAACAAGGTCGGCACCGTCTCCCATGCCCTGGCCGCCAGCTATGCCGGCATCCCGTTCGTGGTGGCTGCCCCCGAATCGACCATCGACTTCGCCACCGAGACCGGCGCCGGGATCTCCATCGAGCTGCGCGATGCCGACGAGGTGCTGGCGCTGGCCGGCCAGCGGGTCGCGTCCCCGGGCAGCACCGGCTGGAACCCCGCCTTCGACGTCACCCCGGCGGGACTCGTGACCGCCATCGTGACCGAGCGGCGCACCATCGACGGCCGCGCCGACGCCAGCGACCCAGACGGCGGCAGCGACGCCGGCAGCGACCCCGACGCCGGCAGCACCGGGAATGACGTCCACAGCGCCCCGGACGCCGGGTTCGTCCCCGCGGCGGAGAGCCCGCAGGGTTAGATGTGCAGGTGCCTGCCGAACGCCATCCTCTGGAGGAGCATTTCGTCACCGCGGTGTCCGCGCTGGAGCGCGGGCCGAGCCGCGATCTCGACAGCCCGGTCCGGCCCGGCAGCGCGCTGACGATCCGGCAGGCCGGCGAGCTGTTCCAAGCGCAGTGCCAGTCCCGCCAGGCCGACCTGGCCGCGATCTGGATGCAGACCCAGGGCCGCGGCTTCTACACCATCGCCTCCTCCGGCCACGAGGGCAACGCGGCGGTCGCGGCGGCGCTGCGGCCGGGTGATCCGGCGCTGCTGCACTACCGCTCGGGTGGCTTCTACTGCGCCCGGTCCCGGCAGCTGGCCGGCCACGACCCGGTCCGCGACATCCTCGGCGGCGTCGCGGCGGCAACCAGCGAGCCGATCGCCGGTGGCCGGCACAAGGTGTTCGGCAATGCCGAGCTCAACATCATTCCGCAGACGTCCACGATCGCCTCGCACCTGCCCCGGGCGGTCGGCCTGGCCTTCGCCCTGGGACGGGCCCGGCGCACCGGGATACAGACGCCGTGGGCGCCGGATTCCATCGTGATCACCAGTTTCGGCGATGCCTCGGCGAACCATTCCACCCTGGTGGGAGCGCTCAACACCTCGTCGAACACCGTCTACCAGGGGCTGCCGATGCCGCTGCTGATGGTGTGCGAGGACAACGGCCTCGGCATCAGCACCCGCACCCCGTCCGGCTGGATCACCCAGCGGTTCTCGGGGCAGCCGAGCCTGCGCTATCTCGCGGTGAACGGCTGTGACCTCGCCGATGTCTATGACGCGGCCAGCCAGGCGGTCGAGTTCGTCCGGACAGCTCGCAAGCCGGCCTTCCTGCATCTGAAGACCGTCCGCTTCCTGGGCCATGCGGGCTCGGACGCTGAGGTGGCCTACCGGACCCCCGCCGAGATCGTCGCGGACTACCAGCGGGACCCGCTGCTGGCCACCGCGGAGCTGCTCGCGGCGGCCGGGTTCGCCGACGGCCCGGAGTTGGCCGCGCGGTACGAGGCGATCGGGGACCAGGTTCGCGAGATAGCGGTCCAGGTGATGGCCGAGCCGCAGCTGGGCTCGGCCGCGCAGGTGATGGCGCCGCTGGCCCCGTGCAGCACCGAGCAGGTGGCCGCGGTCGTGGCCCGGCCCGCCGAGGCCGACCGGGCGGCGCTGTTCGGTGGCCGGCTGCCGGAGCACGAGGGGCCGCTGACCCTGGCGCAGTCGATCAACCGCGCGCTGCACGACCAGCTGGCCCGGTGGCCGCAGGCGATGGTGTTCGGCGAGGACATCTCGGTCAAGGGCGGGGTGTACGGGCTGACCAGGGGGCTGCGCAAGAGCTTCGGCGGGGCTCGGGTGTTCGACACCCTCCTCGACGAGCAGGCGATCCTCGGGGTGGGCCTGGGCGCCGCGCTGGCCAACTTCCTGCCCATTCCGGAGATCCAGTACCTGGCCTACCTGCACAATGCCGAGGATCAGCTGCGCGGCGAGGCCGCCACCCTGCAATTCTTCTCCCAGGGCCAGTACCGCAACCCGATGGTGGTGCGGATCGCGGGCCTGGGATACCAGAAGGGTTTCGGCGGGCACTTCCACAACGACAACTCGGTCGCGGTGCTGCGCGACATCCCGGGCGTGGTGGTGGCCGTGCCGTCGCATCCGAGCGATGCGCCGGCGATGCTGCGCACCCTGCTGGCCGCCGCAGTGGTGGACGGCACGGTCAGCGTCTTCCTGGAGCCGATTGCGCTTTACCACCAACGGGATCTGCATTCAGCCGGCGACGGCGGCTGGCTGGCCGAGTATGCCGGGCCGGAGCAGTGGGAGGCAGCGCACGTCCCGATCGGGCAAGCCCGGCGCTGGATGGTCAGCGGCGAGAGCGGGCGCCCGTCGCATTCGAACGCGGCTGACCTGAGCATCCTGACCTTCGGCAACGGGGTGCCGATGAGCCTGCGGGTCGCGAAGACCCTTGCCGAGGAAGGCACCTCGACTGCCGTGCTGGATCTGCGGTGGCTTTCTCCCTTGCCGGTCAAGGACATGCTGCGGGAGGCGGCCAGCAGCGGCCAGGTGCTGGTGGTGGATGAGACCCGGCGCTCGGGCGGGGTCTCGGAGGGCATCGTGGCCGCGCTGATCGACGGTGGCTTCCGCGGCCCGATCACGCGGGTCACCAGCGCGGACAGCTTCGTTCCGCTCGGCGACGCGGCGCGGGCGGTGCTGCTGGACGAGGCGACCATCCTGCAGGCCGCCCGGTCGATGATCTCGGCGCTGGCCGGGGACTAACCGTGACGCACCCTTACTGGCCCCTGTTCGACCTGCGGCTGCGGGTGGGCGAGCTGGAGCTGCGGCCGATGACCGAGGCCGACCTGCTGCCGCTGGCCGAGCTGCTGCCTGACGACGTCGAGCTGGATCCGGCCGCCACCCGCTATCCGGGCCTGTCGGAGGCCGCCAACCGGCGGGTGATCGGTTTCCAGCACTACTGGAGGAGCTATGGCAGCTGGCGTCCGGACCGGTGGCGGCTGGCGTTCTGCGTACGGGCCGCCGGCGAGCTGGTGGGAGTGCAGGAGCTGGAGGCGGAGGACTTCGCGGCGCTGCGCACCGTCTACAGCTCCTCGCACCTGATCGGTTCGGCGCGGGGCCGCGGGATCGGCCGGCAGATGCGCCGCGCGGTCCTGGCGCTGGCGTTCGGCCCGCTGGCGGCCGAGGCCGCGATCAGTTGGGCCTGGCATGACAACCACGCCTCGCTTGCGGTGTCCCGAGCGCTCGGCTACCTGCCGAACGGCCAGTCCCGGCACCGCCGCGACGGCGGGGTGGACACCATGCTGTACATGCGGCTGAGCCGCTCGGACTGGCTCGCCGCCAGCGGGGGAGCCGGGGTGGCGATCGAAGGCGTCGAGCCGTGCCTGCCGTACTTCGGGCTGCCGGCGGGGACGGAGTAGAAAGGGAGGATGAGCGAAACGACACCGGGCGACCAGCAGGATCCCGCCGCCGCCGACGACCTGCGCCAGCACACCCAAACCGACACCGAGGGCGGGGACGTCACGGACGAGGGCCCGGACGTGCCGCGCGAGCACACCGAGGACCCGGCCGAAGGCTGATCCGAGCGGGCCTGCCGTCTTGAGCGGTTTCCCGTGGGACCTGCCGGCCCTGGCAGCCGCTGACCCGAGCGAGCCTGTCACAGCCTGGCCGGATGGCTAGCGGGCTGGCCGGTTCTCGACCCGCCAGACGAACCGCAGCGCCGACCAGTCCTCGTCCAGAGCTGCCACCTTGACGTCGACGATGCCCAGCGGCAGCGCTTCGTCCCGCAGCAGGTTCTCGGTGATGTCGCTGCGGTGCCCGGCTGCGCGACGCGGCCAGGCGACCCACAGCGCGCCCTGGGGGTAGATGGCGGCGGCAAGCGCCGGCAGCCCGGCCGCAAGCTCCGCGGCAGTGCGGAAGAAGCTCACGATGACGTCAGCCGGTTCTGCCTCGTCGACCAGGAGCAGGTCGGCAGGCTGGTCCAGCGTCCACCCGTCGGGCGGTTGGTCGATCCGGACCCGGTAGCCCGGTTTCAGCCCGAGCTTCTTCGCTTGAGGAGTCGCGGAGTACCCCGCTGCCACCGGCATACCCTCCGCTTCGAACACAGCCAACCTGACGGCCCATGATCGCTGATCCCGGCACTGCCAGGTTCGAGCTCGGCCCGGCTTATCTGTCGATGTCGTCAGCCGGAAGTTCCGGCACGGCTGATTCGCAGCTGTGCTCTTCAAGCCATCGCGTAATCGACTCAAGGGACGCATGGCCGGCAACCAAACCGACCATGAACTCCTCGCCCGCGGCTGCGGTCGCCATGAGCCGCTGGCCGTTGATGGCCAGGAACACCTTCGTCGTCAGCCATGCCAGCCGCTTGTTGCCGTCTATCAGGCTCTGGTTGTTGTCGATGGACTGGCACAGCGCGGCTGCCTTCTCCCAGAGCGAGCGATAGGCGTCCTCGCCGAACACGCTCGCCTGCGGCCGGGCGAGCGCGGCAGCCAGCAAGCCGGCGTCCCGCAGGACGAACCCCAGCCTTTGGACCTGACGCAGCACGTCGTCCAGCTGGAGGTATCGAACCACCGTTACTGGGCGAGGCGGTGGAGAAGCTCGGCGTCCTCGCTGGCCGCGGCATCGAACAGGCCGTCAAGCACGGCCGCTCGACGGTCGGCTGCGATCCGGGCACGGATGGCGAGCACCGCCACCTCGTGCATCGACCTGTGCTCCCGGGCGGCCTGCTCCCGCAAGCCCTCGGTTTCTTCGGCGCTCAAGCGCACCACGAATGCCATATCAAAATGATATCGCGTAATCCCTCTGCGGTCAGGTGAGGACGGTCCGGCAGCCGAGCTTGGGGCTGGCCGTGCCGGGGCCGGCATTGGCGGCGTAGAGGCACACCGAATGCGTCCCGGCCGGCAGCGTGATCGTGATGTCGAAGCCCTGATTCGGGCCGGTCGTCCTGGCCTTGGCGACGTCCGGGCGCGGCACCGCCGACGTCCGGAACCACGCGACCGGCCGGCCGTCGTAGTACACGGCGATGGGCCGCGGCAGCGACCGGTTGTCCGGGTCGACCGCCCAGCCGCGCAGCCGCACCCGGTGGCCGGTCAGCGCCACCGCGCTGTCGTAGTGGCCGAACGGGTTGTGATTGGCCATCGGCGGGGGCACCGGGCCGCCGACGTCGGCGAAGTCCTGGGTGAGCCAGAGCTTGCCGGTGCGGGCGTCGATCAGCACGTCGATGCCCACGAACCGCACCGAGGTGGACAGGATGTTGCGCCGGTGCCCGTCGTTGGGCGCCACCTCGTTGTACATGGCCTTCTGCAGGCCCTCGGCACCGGCCGTGGTCTGCGCGGTGGTCCAGCCGACGTTCTCGGAAGCCGAGCGCCAAGGCACCCCGGCCTGGCTGATCCGGGTGCTGAACACGGCCTCACCGGGCAGCTGGTGGGACAGCAGGTTCGCCTGGGCCATCGTGATGTTGTGCAGCCGCGCGCCGCTGACCAGCGCCGGGCTGGAGGCCAGGGCGGGCAGGTGATGGGCGGCCCGCTCGGCGTTGAGCATCCGCAGCACTGCGGTGGCCGCGGCGGTCTCGGCGGTCGTCGCAGCCTCGGCGGCGCCGGGATGCACCACCAGGGCGGCGGCAGTTGCCAGGCTGGCCAGCGCGATCACCAGTCGAGGCCGGCGCGACGGGCGCGTGGCAGCCGCCACCTGCGAGGAGGGCATCGGTCTTCCCATCTGCAACCCGCCGGCGGGACGCAGGCGGCAATGGGTTACCTATCGGCAACTCGCCCCATGCCCTTAACGCGACGCCCGCTGCCTGCCCGCGTGAGGCCTGCCTGCGTCACGGCGGAACAAGCCGATGCTCAGCGGCTGGCGGCCTTCTTGTACTGGCGCACCGACAGCGGGACGAAGATGAGCAGCAGCAGCACGATCCAGCCCACGGTGTAGAGAACTGGATGCTGCAGCGACCAGTAGTCCGGCTTCGGGACAGTGGCGGGGGTGTTGCCGAACAGGTCCCGGGCTGCCTGGGTCACCGAGGACACCGGATTCCAATTGGCGACGAACTTCAGCGGCGCGGGGAAGTTGTTGGTGGGCACGAAGGTGTTGGCGATGAACGTCAAGGGAAAGATGACGACGAACGAGGCGTTGTTCACCACCTCGGGGCTCGGCACCAGCAGCCCCACCCAGGCCATGATCCAGGAGATCGCGTAGGCGAAGGCCAGTAACAGCAGGAAGCCACCGATGGCTTCGCCCACCGAGCTGCGGATCCGCCAGCCGATCAGCAGCCCGGTCAGCGACATCACCGTGATGATCAGGACATTGTTGGCCAGATCGCTGCCGGTGCGCCCGATCAGCACCGCCGAGCGCGACATCGGCAACGACCGGAACCGGTCGATGATGCCCTTCTTGATGTCATCGGCCATGCCGGCTCCGGTCAGGGTGGCGCCGAAGATCACTGTCTGGGCGAAGATGCCGGGGATCAGGAACTCTCGGTAATTGGTGCCCTGCACCTCGATCGCGCTGCCGAAGACGTAGGCGAACAGCAGGATGAACATGATCGGGGAGATGGTCGAGAAGACCAGGATGTCGGGAACCCGCTTGATCTTGATCAGGTTGCGCTTGGCCACGATGGCGCCGTCGGCGATCGGTTTCAGCATGGTCATCGGGCGCTCGCTTCCTGCTTCAGGCCTGCGACGGGGGCATCGGCGTCGTCCTCGGAGGGATGGCCGGTCAGGGTCAGGAACACGTCGTCCAGGGTGGGACGGCGCAGCGCCACGTCGAGCAGCGAGATGTCGGCGGCGTCCAGCCGCCGCAATGCCTCCATCAGCAGGCTGGCGCCACCGGTCACCGGTGCGACGATCCGGCGGCTGTGCTCGGAGATCTCGACCGGAGCGCCGGCGAGCTCGGTCATGATCGCACGCGCCGCGGGCAGGTCGTCCGCGCGCACCAGCACGATCTCGACCCGCTCGCCACCGACCTGGTTCTTGAGGCTGTCTGCGGTGCCCTCGGCGATGGCCCGGCCGTGGTCGATCACCAGGATGTTGTCGGCGAGCCGGTCGGCCTCTTCCAGGTACTGGGTGGTGAGCAGCAGGGTGGTGCCGCCCTGGACCAGTTGGACGATCACCTCCCACATGTCGGTCCGGCTGCGCGGGTCGAGCCCGGTGGTCGGCTCGTCGAGGAAGAGCACCGGCGGACGGGCGACCAGGGCGCCGGCCAGGTCCAGCCGGCGCCGCATGCCTCCGGAGTAGGTCTTGACCGGCCGGTCGCCGGCCTCCTCGAGGTCGAACTGGGCCAGCAGCTCGCGGGCCCGCTGCTTGGACGGGGCACGGCCCAGCCCGTAGAGCCGGCCGACCATGTCCAGGTTCTCGAAGCCGGTCAGGTACTCGTCCACCGCGGCGTACTGACCGGACAGGCCCAGCTTGGACCGCACCAGGCCGGGATTCCTCGCGATGTCGATGCCCGCCACGCTGGCCGTGCCCGCGTCCGGTTCGAGCAGGGTGGTCAGGATCCGGACCGCCGTGGTCTTGCCCGCTCCGTTGGGCCCCAGCAGCCCCAGGATGGTGCCCTCGGGCACCGTCAGGTCCAAGCCGTCCAGCGCGCGGAGCTTGCCGTAGGTCTTGACCAGTCCACTGGCCGTGATGACGTCACCCATCGGATGTCACGGGGGGCTGTTCGGTCATGTCGTCGGTCCTCACGGTGTGCGTCGGTAGGGAAGTGTTCAAGCTAGGGCACGGCTCCGACAACCCATTTTCGCCGCGCCGCCCCCGAGCGGGGGATGGGCACTCCGTCGCAGTCCACAGGCGGCCCGTCGCCCGCGCAGGCTCACACGCTCACGACCCGGGCGCGAACGCGAACGTCTCCAGCAGGTGCTCCGCGCGCCGCATCGACTCGGCGGGGTCGGCGTCCGGCGAGCCGATCTCGGGATCGAAGTTCAGGTCGAGGAACAGCTCGGTCACCCCCACCGCGGCCAACTGCTCGAAGTCCCCCCGGAGCTGGCCGGCATCGCCCTGCAACGGCCGCCGGTCAGCCCCGGCCGGTTCGTCGGTGAGCCTCGGCACGCCGCGGATGATGAACCGCAGCCGGTCCGGGTCCCGGCCGGCATCCCGGGCAGCGGCGCGCATCAGCTCCAGGTCGTCGCCGACGGTCCGCAGGTCGTGCCGGCTGCTGCTGATCCAGCCGTCGGCGAGCCGGCCGACCCGGCGCAGCGCGCGCTCGGCGGTGCCACCCAGCAGCAGCGGCGGGTGCGGCCGCTGGACCGGCTTGGGATCCACCCGGGCGGACGGCATCCGGTAGAACTGCCCGTCGAAGCTGACCACGTCCTCGGTCCAGATGGCCTTGAGGCAGGCGATGAACTCCTCGGTCCGAGCCCCGCGGCGCGCGGAGTCCACTCCGACCGCGGCGAACTCCTCCTCGGCCCAGCCCAGGCCCAGGCCGGCATCCAGCCGGCCTCCGGACAGCTCGTCCAGGGTGGACAGCTGCTTGGCCAGCACGATGGGGGAGTAGAACGGCGCGTTGACCACGGCGATCCCGAGCCGGGCCCGCTCGGTGACGGCGGCCACGTGCGCCAGCGTCACGATCGGGTCCTGCACCGCGTGGTACATCGGGCCCCAGTCGCCCTCGGCCGGATGCAACAGCCGCTGGAAGGTCCACAGCGACTCATATCCCAGCTCCTCGGCCCGGGTGGCGATCCGGACCAGGTTGGCAGGCCGCGCCCAGCTGCCCGAGACCGGCAGCCCGAACCCCAGCCGCAGCGGGCTCACCGGCCGTCCAGCCACTGGCCGCCGAAGTACATCAGCTCGTCGCGGAGCAGCTCGATCTGGATGCCGTCCGGATCACGGAAGTACAGCGACTCCTCGATGCCCTGGTCCGGGCCGCCGTAGGCGATGCCCTCGACGTCCAGCCGGGCCCGCAGCTCGGCGTGCCGGCCCGGCTCCACCGAGATCGCGATGTGCTGCACCGTGCCCAGCGCTTCCTTGCCGGGCTCCAGGCCCAGGCCGGGGAAGTCGAAGAAGCCCAGCAGGGTCGAGTTGCCGAGGTCGAAGAAGAAGTGCGACGAGCCGGGGTAGTCGCGGTTCTCGACCAGCTCGATCAGCGGAAAGCCCAGCAGGTCCTGGTAGAACCGGATGGTCGCCTCGGGGTCGCTGCAGATCAGCGCCGCGTGGTGGATGCCGCGGCCGCTGGTGGCCGGCCGGCTGCCGGGCGGACGCAGGTACCGCTGGCGCAAC
Organism: Jatrophihabitans sp.; assembly: GCF_036388195.1. Taxonomy (GTDB): domain Bacteria; phylum Actinomycetota; class Actinomycetes; order Mycobacteriales; family Jatrophihabitantaceae; genus Jatrophihabitans_A. Next base: position 23,845 of record NZ_DASVSG010000034.1, read on the forward strand.
TCGTCCCGGCGCTCGGCCAGCCGCGCCTGCTCGGCCTCGTCCGGCTGCTCGGACGGGGGAGTCATCAGCTCAGCCGTTCCTTGAGGAACGCCACGGTGCGCTCCCAGGCCAGCCTGGCGCTGTCCGGGTCATAGGTGCCGAGCAGGTTCTCGTCGTTGTGGAAGGCGTGCCCGGCCGGGTAGAAGAAGAACTCGACATCGGCGCCGGACTCCTCGCGGATCTGCTGCTCCAGCTCGCGGGCGGTCGAGGCCGCATACATCTGGTCCTGCTCGCCGTAATGGCCCTGCACCGCCGCCCGCAGGCCGGAGTAGTCGGTGGGCACCCCGGAGCCGACCCCGTAGAACGGCGCCGCGGCGCCGATCCGGTCGCCCTGCTGGGCGGCCAGCATCAGCACGAAGCCGCCGCCCATGCAGAACCCGACGGCGCCGACCTTGCCGGAGGTGACCGCCTCGTGCCCGAGCAGGAAGTCGACCGCCCCGGACAGGTCCTGCGCGGCCTTGGCCACCGGCAGCTGCGACATCAGCTCGCCGGCCTCGTCCGAGTCGTGGGTGGTCCGGCCGCCGAACAGGTCCGGCGCCAGCGCCACGAAGCCCTCGGCCGCGAGCCGATCGGCCACGCCGACGATGTGGTCGGTCAGCCCCCACCATTCCTGGATCACGATCACCCCGGCCCCGCTGCCGCTGGGCGGCAACGCCAGGTAGCCGTACGCCTGGCCGCCGTTGCTGGCGAAGGTGGTGTTCTGGGCGCTGCTCTCCTCGCTCACGCGGGGCCTCGCTCTCGGATCGGACGGTCGGGTCGGACGGTCGGGTGGAAAACCTGCCTCGAACCTAGGTCCTGCTCCGGATCTCCGGCAACCCGTGATCCCCGCCGCTGATAGGGCGCGATTCTCCCCCGTCCGGGCTGGCTCAGCCGCGCCGGTAGGACAGCACCGCGACCCGGCCGGCCTCACCGGAGGCCCAGCATGCGCCGCTGCGCGCGCAGCTGATCGTGTCGAAGCTCCCGGTGTCGAACTGGCGCCAGCTGCGGCCGCCGTCGTAGCTGATGTCGCTGCCGGAGATGCCGACCGCGATCGCGGTGGGACGGGGGCGGTGCGGCAGCCAGGCGACTCCGGAGCGGTAGCCCCTCGGCGCGTCCGACACCAGCTGCCAGCTGTCGCCACCGGTGCGGGTGCGGGCCAGCGCCTTGGTCGCGCTGGTCGGGGTGGTGAAGTCACCGCCGGTGGCCAGGCCGTGCCAGCGGTCGCGGAAGGCCAGCGCGAAGACGCCGGCGGTCGGGCCGCTGCCCATGCCGGTGGTGGTCACCGTCCAGCTGAGTCCCCGGTCGCGGGAGTGGAACACCCGGGCCTGGCCCTGGCCGCCGGTGCCGAACCAGGCATCGCGGCCCAGCGTGGTGATGCACTGACCGCCGGCGGCGAAGGCTGCCTCGCCGGGCAGCGCGGCCGGCATCGCGGCATTCGAGCGCACCCACCAGCTGCGGCCGCCGTCGTTGGTCGCCAGGATCCGGAACTTGCCGCCGACCGGATCGCTCAGCACCAAGCCGTGCTTGCGGTCGGAGAACGACATGCAGTCGAAGAAGGCCTCCGGGTTGGTGTTCTGGTAGGCGACCCGCCAGTGCCGGCCGCCGTCGCTGGTGACATAGAGCGCCGAGTCGGTTCCGGCGCCGGCCGCCATCGCGACCGCATGCCTGGTGTCGAAGGCATGGATGTCGCGGAACTGGAGCGCGCCGGCCCCGGCCGGCGAGACGTCGCGCCAGTGCCGGCCGCCGTCGACCGTCCTGAGGATCGTGCCGTCGTAGCCGCCGACCCAGGCGACCCGGGCGCTCACCGCGGACAGGCCCCGGAAGTGCGAGGTGCTGCCGGTGTCGACCAGTCGCCAGGCCGGGCTCGCGCCGGGTTTGGAATGCCCGGCGGCAACCGGATGGGCAGCGGCAGGGGTGGCGAGGGCGGGCCCCGCCAGCGCCAGCGCGGCGGTCGTCACGACGAGGGCTCGGATGATCGGCTTCATGCGCCGCGACGTTACTCAGAGCCCGGTTCGCAGTGGATGAAGTCCAGCGCCGGTTCTTCGATGCCCGTCCTAGCGAGGTTGGCAGGGGTTCGCGATGTCGTGGCATCGTGGAGCCATGAGCGTGCAGGCAATCTGGAACGGAACGGTCATCGCCGAGAGCGACGACACCGTGGTGGTCGAGAACAATCACTACTTCCCGCTGGAGTCGGTCCGGCAGGACGTGCTCCGGCCGTCGCGGTACGAGACGGTCTGTCCGTGGAAGGGCACCGCGTCCTACTACTCCCTCGAGGTGGAGGGCAAGCTCAACCAGGACGCCGCCTGGTACTACTCCGAGCCCAAGGAGGCCGCGGCCCAGATCCGGGACCGGGTGGCCTTCTGGCGTGGCGTCGAGGTACGCGGGAGCTGAGCCGTGGCGGGCATCCCGCCCGGTTTGCCGCATGGCGGCTGGTTCCGGCATGGCTGAAGTGGGAGGGTGAGGTGTCCGCTTGCTGCTGACCTACGAAAGGCTGGCTCGCCATGCCTATCCATGAGGGCTCGTGGCCCGATGGCATGCCCTGCTGGGTGGATGTGTCCGTCCCGGACCTCGACGCCGCCCGGCTGTTCTACGAGGGCCTGTTCGGCTGGGAGATGCAGGGAGGCGAGCCGGAATACGGCGGCTACCTCAACTGCGCCAAGAACGGCCGGCTCGCCGCCGGGATCAGCCCGAAGATGATGCCCGACGCGCCGACGGCGTGGCTGGTCCACTTCGCAACCTCCGATGTCGACGCCGCCGCCGAGCGGGTCAGCGGTAACGGCGGCCAGGTCGTCATGGGGCCGATGGAGGTGATGGACCTGGGCAGGCTCGCGGTCTGCGCCGATCCCAGTGGCGCCAGGTTCGGGCTGTGGCAGCCGGGCCGCCACACCGGTGTCGGCGTCGTGAACGAGCCTGCCGCGCTGATCTGGACCGAGCAGCTGAGCCGGTCGTCGGAGCCGATCCGGGCCTTCTACAGCGCGGTGTTCGGCTGGGAGTTCCATGACGTGTCCAGCGAAGGCTTCCGCTATGCCACCTTCTTCCTCGGCGACGACCGCGACATCGGCGGGGTGGGCGAGTACCCCGACGACGACCTCGAGCTGCCCGCCCAATGGTGGACGTACCTCGCGGTGGACGACACCGACGACGCGGTCGATCGGGTGGTCAGGCTCGGCGGCAGCGTGATCCGGCCGCCGAGTGACTCCCCGTACGGTCGGACCGCGATCGTGGCTGACGACCAGGGGGCCTCCTTCTCGCTGATGGCCGCGCCGCCTGAGGGCTATGGTGAGTGACCTCGCGCCGGAGGTCGGGCCGTCCCGGCTGAACTGGCGCAGCACAGCCGGTGGCGGGCACCTGCTCGCGCCGCCGGTCAGCGCGTTCCTGGCCGGCTGGCCCAGCGCCGGGCTGGTCTCGGTGGCAGAGATCGATCCGGAGCTGGCTGACACGGCCGCGTTCTGCGAGTTCTACGGGGTGCCTGCGGAGGCGTCGGCCAACTGCGTCGTGGTCACCGGCAAGCGGGCCGGTGAGGTCAAGTACGCGGCCTGCATGGTGCTGGCCACCGACCGGGCCGACGTGAACGGCGCGGTGCGCCGGCTGCTGGACGTCCGCAAGGCGTCCTTCGCCCCGATGTCGGAGGCGGTGGAGCTGACCGGGATGGAGTACGGCGGCATCACCCCGATCGGGCTGCCGGCGGGCTGGCCGGTGCTGGTGTCTGCCGAGGTGGCCGCGGCCGGGCCGGTGGTGATCGGCAGCGGGTTGCGGCGGTCCAAGCTGCTGCTGGACGGCGCGCTGCTGGGCGACCTGCCGGGTGCTGAGGTGGTGGCCGAGCTGTCCCAGCGCTGAGCGGCCCTGGGGGTTTGCTTGCTCAGCGCGGGTCGTTCAGCGCTCGCCCAGCGCGGCCAGCAAGGCGTCGTGCAGCAGCCCGTTCGAGGCAGCGGCGTTGCCCTGTTGCACGCCGGCCACCCCGTTCAGCCCGGTGAACCGGCCACCGGCCTCGGTCACGATCGGGGCCAGGGCGGCCAGGTCCCACAGCGACAGCTCCGGCTCGGCGGCCAGGTCCACCGCGCCCTCGGCCACCAGCATGTAGGACCAGAAGTCACCGTAGGCCCGGGAGCGCCAGACCCCGTCGATCAGCTGCAGGAAGGCCTGCTGCCGGCCCTGCTCGGCCCAGCCGGACAGCGAGGCGTAGGACAGGCTGGCGTCGGCGAGCCGGCTGACCTGCGACACCCGCAGCCGCCGGGACGGCTGGCCGAACGAGCTGCAGAACGCGCCCTGCCCGCGGGCGGCCCACCAGCGCTGCCCGAGCGCCGGGGCGCTGACCACCCCGAGCACCGGGTCGTCGTCCACCAGCAGCGCCAGCAGCGTCGCCCAGACCGGCACCCCGCGGACGAAGTTCTTGGTGCCGTCGATCGGGTCGAGCACCCAGCGGCGCGGGCCGCTGCCGGACGTCCCGGACTCCTCGCCGCAGAACGCGTCCGCCGGCCGGTCGGCGGCCAGCCGCTGCCGGATCAGCTGCTCGACGGCCTGGTCGGCGTCGCTCACCGGGGTCAGGTCCGGCTTGCTGCTCACCACCAGGTCAGCGGCCCGGAAGCGTTCGGTGGTGACGGTGTCGGCAAGCCCTACCAGCCGCAGCGCCAGCTCCAGGTCGGCTGCCAACCCGGCGTCCGGGGGATATTCCGGGGTGCGGCTCACAACAAGCAGGCTATCGTCGCCGGGTGACCCAGGGCCAAGCCGCAGTGGACCGCGCGCAGTCGCTGGCCGACCCGGCCTCGTTCGATGAGATCGCCGATCCCGCCCTGCGGCGGGTGCTGCGCGCCTATCTGGTGCGCGGACGGCTGCCGGTGGTGCCGCGCGGCGCCAAGCGGAGCCTGCTGCTGGCGTACCTGGCGACCGCCTTCGAGCCGGGGGTGCGCTACCCGGAGCCGGAGGTCAATGAGATCGTCGGGGTGTGGAACCCGGACGTGGCGGCGTTGCGCCGGTACCTGGTGGACGAGGGGCTGCTGGCCCGGCAGGACAGCGTGTACTGGCGATGCGGGGGATGGGTATGACCGGCCCTTCTGAGCGCTCGGCGGTGGCGCCGTTCTACGTCATGCAGGTGTTCCAGGCCGCGGAGTCCCGGCGGCGGCTCGGGCTGCCGGTCTACAACCTGGCGATCGGCCAGCCGGGCACGCCGGCCCCGGCGCCGGTCCGGGAGGCGGCCCGGCAGGCGCTGGACGGGCACCGGATCGGCTACACCGACGCCCTCGGCCTGCCGCAGCTGCGGTTGGCGATCGCCGAGCACACCCGGGCCTGGTATGGCATCGAGGTGCCGGCGGCCAACGTGGTGGTCACCACCGGATCGTCCGGTGGCTTCCTGGCGGCGTTCCTGGCCGCCTTCGAGGCCGGTGATGTGGTGGCGATGCCCCGGCCCGGTTACCCGGCCTACCGCAACATCCTCTCCAGCCTGGGCTGTTCGGTGGCCGAGTTCGGCTGCGGCCCGGAGCACGGGTTCACGCCGACGCTGGCGATGCTGCAGCAGCTGGACCCGGTGCCCGCAGGGTTGATCCTAGGCTCGCCGGCCAACCCGACCGGGGCGATGGTGGCGCCGGACCGGCTCGCCGAGATCGCGGCCTGGTGCCGGGCGTCCGGCGTCCGGCTGATCTCCGACGAGATCTATCACGGCATCAGCTACGCCGGGCCGGGCGCCAGCGCCTGGCAGTTCGACCGGTCCTCGATCGTGGTGAACTCGTTCTCCAAGTACTACTCGATGACCGGCTGGCGGGTGGGTTGGCTGCTGGTGCCGGACGAGCTGCTGGACGCGGTGGACCGGCTGGTCGCCAACTACACGATCTGCCCGCCGACGCTGTCGCAGCTGGCGGCGGTGGCGGCCTTCCAGTCCCATCCCGAGCTCGAGGCCAACGTCGCGCGATATGCCGAGAACCGGGCGCTGCTGCTGCAGGCGCTGCCGGCGATCGGCCTGGACCGGCTGGCGCCGGCCGACGGGGCGTTCTACATCTACGCCGATGTGTCCGACCACACCGACAACTCGCTGGTCTGGGCGCGCAACGTGCTGGCCGAGACCGGGGTGGCGCTGGCGCCGGGACTGGACTTCGACACCGTCGACGGCCACCGGTTCGCCCGGCTGTCCTTCGCCGGCGACATCACCGAGATCGAGCAGGGCGTGACCATGCTGGGCAAGTACCTGCAGGCCGGCGGCTGACCGGCCGGGTCAGCGCAGAACCGCGGCCGTGCTGTGCTGGCCGATCGGCTGGCGCCCCCTCGCGCCGCGCAGCACCCGCAGCACGATGCCCGGCGCGAGCAGCCGGGTCGGCGGGTCCACCAGGTTGAGCACCCGCAGGAACGCCGCCCCCAGCACCGGATCGGCCACCGCCGCCACGTGCAGCCAGTGCACGTACGCGTTGACGAACCGGACCTTCGGCGAGCGCCGGCCGGCAACCTGCGGAAAGCGCAGATCGGTGCCGACCGCGATCGACCACGGCCCGTCGATGACCTTGGCGGCGCCGGCGAAGAAGCGCCGTGCGAGGTCATCGACCCCCGAGGCGAGCAGCCGGCGCAGCAGCAGCGCCTCCAACGCGGCGACCGTCATCCCCTGGCCGTAGATCGGGTTGAAGCTGCACAGCGCATCTGCCACCACCAGGTAGCCGGCCGGGAACCGGCGCAGCCGCTCGGGCAGCACGTCCCGGTCGAGCACCACCACCCGGGCATAGGAGTCGCTGAGCGCCCGGGCCGCGAGCAGCCCGCCGATGCTGGCGCCGATGACCACGGCGGTGCCGGCGGAGGACATGGACGCCCCGCTAGGGACTCCCGAGCCGCGGCACGTCTCTGATCGTGTTCGATGCGCCAGTTACTGGGCGAGCTCCATGAACTTGGCCAGGATGTCGGCGAGCTCGTCGGTCCCGGGCAGCACCTCACCGCTCAGCTGCGTCTCGACCCACATCAGGATCTCGTTGCGGTGCGCGGCGTTCTGGGCGCCCCCGCCCACGCCGCTGCGCTCGTCCAGCAGGTCGAAACCGAAGTTCGCGCCGAAGTCGATGGGGTCCTCTGCCAGCAGGGCGGCCGGCGCGGTCGGGTCCTCCTCGTCCATGTCGCCCTTGACCTCCTTCAGCCACTGCTCACGGCGGGCCGCGAGGAGTTCCCTGATCGAGCCCATCAGCTCGTTGAGCTTGGGCAGGGTGCCGGACTTCCCGGCCCGGCCGGCCACCGCCTTGTAGCTGTTGAAGATCAGCCGGAGCATCTCGTCGTAGACGCCGGCGATCGACACCTCCTCATAGCCCTTGGCCCGCAGCGCCCGGCCGTACTGCTCCACCGGGTCGGCGGCGAACCCGATCAGCTGGTTGTCGCCGCCCACGCCGGCGAACAGGTTGCCGAGGTTGAGGTAGAGCGCCTGGTAGATGTCCTGGACGATGCGCTCCGACGACCCCTTCGCGGTGACCTTCACCCCGAGCCGGGCAGCCATCGAGGCGTACCGGTCGCACAGCTCCTGCTCGATCTTCAGAGCCCGCTCGGTGTCGTCCAGCAGGTCGGCGTAGGCATCCTCGAAGAGCATCTTGGTGTCGTCGTAGTCATCGAGCAGCGCCTTCTTCAGGGTCGCGTTCCGCACGACGTGCCTGATGTTGTCGCCGCCCTGGAACTTCAGCAGCTCCTTGTACTCGACCGGCCAGGCCGGCCTGGACAGCGAGGTCAAGGTGCGCAGCTTGCCGAGGTCGGAGAGCCGCTCCTTGAACGCCACCAGGAACGCCGCCGGGCTGGCGTAGTCGACGTCGGACTTGCAGAACTCCTTCAGGAAGACATCACGGGTCCCGTACGTGCTGAACATGTTGTTCTTGGCGTACTCCCACAGCTCCTTGCCGGTCTTGCCGTACGGCTTGATGGCGGCGCCGGCCACCGTCATCCGGCGCAACGTAGGCACCGACGCGGCTTGCAGGCTGTCCCCGGCGGGTCGGCCGGCAGCCGGCGCGGTGGTCCGCCGCAGGGCCGTCATCACGGAGGCAGCGCTGGCCTCGGCGTCCCGTTCGGCCGGGTCATCGGCACGGCCGATCACCGGCGCGGCGCCGGGGGCGGCAGAGGTTCCGCGGGCGTGCTGGGCCACGTGGCTGAGCTCGTGCGCAAGCAGGTGCTGGCCCGCCGCTGAGCCCGGCGCGTAGCTGCCCTGGCTGAAGTAGATGTCGGCGCCATAGGTGAACGCCGTCGCCTGCACCGAACGGGTCAGGGTGTGGGCGTCGGCATCGGCATGGATCCGGACCGCGCTGAGGTCGGTGTCCAGCGCCGCGCCCATCGGCTCGGCGACCTCGGCCGGCAGCGCGCTGCCCCGGCCGGCCCGGCTGCGCAGCACCGACACGATGTCCTGGCTGACCGGGGCGCCACCCAGCGGGTCGGCGATCGGGGCGCCGGACCGGGCGAGCCCGGCGACCGGCGCGGGCCGGGCAGGCATGGCGGCGGCGTCGGCGAGCGCTTCCTCCTCGCGGCGGCCGGCTCGGTGGGCCGACTGCCGGACCCGGGAGGCCCGCTCTGCCATCGTCACTCCCTTCACTGGCTGAATTTGACGCCAGCTTAACCCGGTAAGGCGGTTTTCGGGCCCGATCAGCCGGCGCCACGGCGGAAATGTCAGCTGAGCGGGATGGCGCCGCCCAGGTCCTTGCGGCTGACCAGCAGCCGCCGGTAGGCGTCCAGCCGGGCCGGGGTGGCATGCCCGGCCGCAACCCAGGCGTCGAGCTTGCAGCCGTCGGTGGCTGTCAGGTGCTCGCAGCTCCCGGGGCAGGTGGCCGCGCCATCCTCCAGGTCCGGGAACGCCCACAGCACATCGTCGGCGCTGACATGGGCCAGGCCGAACGAGCGCACCCCGGGGGTGTCGATCACCCAGCCACGCAACGGTTCGGGCAGCGCCAGCGCGAACACCGAGGTGGAGGTATGCCGTCCCTTGCCGGCCTCGCTGACCACGCCGGTGCTGCGGGCCGCGCCCGGCACCAGCGCGTTCACCAGGGTGGACTTGCCGACCCCGGAATGCCCGACGAAGACGGTGACGTGGGAGTCCAGGACGGCCCTGATCGGCTCCAGATCGGCCCCGCGCGAGGTCACGATGGCGGGGATGTCGAGCTCGGCGTAGTTGGCGAGCACCTGTTCCGGGGAGGCCAGATCCGCCTTGGTCAGCAACAGGATCGGCTCCAGGCCGGCAGTCAGCGCGGCCACCACGCACCTGTCGATCAGGCCGTAGACCGGCGGCGGGTCGGCCAGCGCGGTGACGATCAGCAACTGGTCGGCGTTGGCCACGATGACCCGCTCGTACGGGTCGTTGTCATCGGCGGTGCGTCGCAGCACGGTCTCCCGCGGCTCGACCCGGACGATCCGGGCCAGGGTGTCGGGCGCCCCGGTCAGGTCGCCGACCACCCCCACCCGGTCGCCGACGACGATCGCGGTGCGGCCGAGCTCACGGGCCCGCATCGCGGTCAGCAACACCTCGCTGCTGCCCTCCAGCAGCACCGTGAACCTGCCCCGGTCGACGGTGACCACCATCCCGGTCGCGGCGTCGGAGTGTGCCGGCCGCTGCTTGGTACGGGCCCGGCTGCCGTGGCGGGTGGGCCGGTTGCGGACGTCGTCCTCGTCCAGCCGCCTGGTGTCGCGCTGCGCCATCCAGGCCGCTTATCCCACAGTCCGGACAGGCTCGGACGGCGCAGCGGACCCAGGCGGCGCGAGCAGCTGCTGCCACATGCCGGGGAAGTCTGCCAGGGTCTTGGTGGTGCACCCGATGTCGTCGATCTCGACGCCGGGCACCGCCAGCCCGAGCACCGCGCCGGCCTGCGCCATCCGGTGGTCGGCGTAGCTGCGCCAGCGGCCGCCGTGCAGGGCCGCCGGTCGCAGCACCAGGCCGTCCGCGGTCTCGGTGACGTCGCCGCCCAGCCCGGTCAGCTCGGCGGCCAGCGCGGCCAGCCGGTCGGTCTCGTGGCCGCGGATGTGGGCCACCCCGGTGATCACCGACTCGCCGTCGGCCAGCGCGGCCAGCGCCACCAGCACCGGGGTCAGCTCGCTCACATCGTGCAGGTCGGCCACCAGCGGGCCGATCGGACCGGCGCCGGTGACCGTCAGGCCGGCTTCGTTGCAGATCACGGTGGCGCCCATCGAGGTGAGCAGGTCGGCCAGCAGGGCGCCGGGCTGGTTGGTGCTGAGCGGCCACAGCGGCGCCGTCACCGACCCACCGGTCACCAGGGCCGCCGCCAGGAACGGCGCGGCGTTGGACAGGTCCGGCTCGATGACCTGGTCGGAGGCCTGCAGCGTGCCGGGGTGGATCCGCCACCGGTTGGCGCCGCCGGTGTCGACGCTGGCGCCGGCCGCCCGCAGCGCGGCCACGGTCATCTCGATGTGCGGCAGCGACGGCAGGCTGGCGCCGACATGGATGAGGTCGAGGCCCTTGTCGAACCGCGGCCCGGCCAGCAGCAGCGCCGAGACGAACTGGGAGGATGCGGCGGCGTCGATCCGCACCCGGCCACCGGGCAGCGAACCGGTGCCGTGCACGGTGAACGGCAGCGCGCCCCGGCCCTGGTCGGAGATCAGCGCGCCGGCCTGGCGCAGCCCGTCCAGCAGGGTGCTCATCGGACGGGTCCGGGCCGGCGGGTCGCCGTCGAAGTCGCTGTCGCCGGTCGCCAGCGCAGCCAGCGGCGGCACGAACCGCATGACGGTGCCGGCCAGCCCGCACTCCACCGGGCCGCCGGTCAGCTCACCGGGCTCGACCACCCAGTCCGCGCCGTCGTCGCGCACGCCGATGCCGAGGCTGCGCAGCGCCCCTGCCATCAGCAGGGTGTCGCGGGCGCGCAGCGGAGCGCTGATCCGGGTCGGAGCCGCCGACAGGGCGGCCAGCACCAGCGCCCGGTTGGTCAGCGACTTCGAGCCGGGCAGCGCGACGGTGGCCGATACCGGTCCCTGGGCCACCGGCGCCGTCCAGGGACGTCCGGTCGCCCCGGGGTCGGTAGAGGAGCTCATGCTCGCCGGCCGCACACTCGCACGGCGATGTCAGTCCTGACCGGCCTCTCGACGGCTGCCTGCCCGGGTGCGCAGCGGGTCCGGCGCGGCCTCCTGCGGAAAGCGCCTCAGGAACTCCTCCTCCATCGCGAGCATCCGCTTGGTGTGGTTCTCCAGGGCGTCCTCGCTGCCGCCCAGCAAGGTGTCGTGCCGGGTGTCGTGCAGATGCTTGAGCTCGCGTCGAAGGTCGTCGTCCGCGAGCGCGGCCGGCTCGATACCGTGCGGGTGCTCTGCCATTCACAAGCTCCTTAACTTCGAGTGCTGGCCTGCCGGCTGCTTGGCGCCAGTCCTGCCGCGCAGGCTGGTCGCCGCGCGCCGCTGCCGATTATGCGCAGTGCTGCAGATTATGCCTGTGCGGCTCGGCCGCCGTTACAGCTGCAGGCGTTCCTGCTCCGGCATGGCCACCGGCTCGATCAACTCCGGCCCGTCATTGCGGACGTTGCCCACCGCCGGCGACACGACATAGGGCTCCAGCCGCGCCTCCGGGATCTGGTCGAGGATCTTGCGCGCCGTCTCCGGGTCGTCGCTGGAGCAGTCCAGCCAGGCCGCCCGCAGCTCGGGCGGCACGAACACCGGGTTGCGGTCGTGGATCTCGCCGAGCAGGTCGGGGGCCTGCTGGGTGATGACCGTGCACGACCACAGCCACCGGTTCGGGTCGTCGTCTGCCAGCGTCGGATCACGCCACAGCTCGTACAGCCCGGCCATCGCCAGCAGCCGGCCGTCCGGGTCGTGCAGGAAGTACGGAACCTTGCCGTTCTCGGTCTTCTGCCACTCGTAGTAGCCGGCGGCCGGCAGCAGGCACCGGCGGCGGGCGGCGGCCTTCTTGAACGCCGGCTTCTCGGTGACCGTCTCGATCCGGGCGTTGATCATCCGGGCGCCGCCCTTGGCGTCCTTGGACCAGCTGGGCACCAGTCCCCAGCGCAGCGGCCGCAGCTGCCGAACCGGCTCGGGCGGCGTGGCCTGCTCGGAGGCTTCCTTCGGCGGACGTTCCAGGATCGCCCGCACCGCATTGGTCGGGGCGACGTTCCAGGACGGCGCCGGTTGCTCACCGACCACCTCCTCGACGTCGAACTCGGAGAGGAGATCGGCTGTGGAGGCTGAGCTGACATAGCGACCGCACATGCAGACAATTGTGCCGTACCCGGGGCGGCTCAGCTCGGATGCGACAGGATGGCGGTCCGGAACCCGAGCATGTCAGATATGGAGAGCCGATGCCGCGGTTGACGATCGCGACCCCGGTCGGCCCGGCGGCCGTCGAGCTGGAGACGGCAGCAGGGGCCCGGCGGCTGCTGGTGATCGGCCACGGCGCCGGCGGCTCGATCGAGGCGCCGGACCTGCTCGCCGTCCGCACCGCGTGCCTGGCGGCCGGGATCAGCGTCGCCCGGGTGATCCAGCCGTACCGGGTCGCGGGCAAGAAGGCGGTCCCGCCGATCGGGACGCTGGATCAGGCATGGCGGGCGGTGATCGCCTCGCTGGGCAGGCGCAAGGCCACCGCCGGGCTCGACTTCGTCTACGGCGGCCGGTCCTCCGGCGCCCGGGTGGCCTGCCGGGCGGCCGCGGACGAGACCACCAGACCGCGCGCGGTGGCGGTGGTGGCGCTGGCGTTCCCGGTGCACCCGCCGGGACGCCCGGAGAAGTCCCGGCTGCCCGAGCTGGCCGGGGCGCCGGTTCCGGCGCTGGTGGTGCAGGGCGTCAACGACCCGTTCGGGATGCCCGAGCCCGCCCCGGGCCGGCAGGTCGTGCAGGTGCCCGGCGATCACGGGCTCAAGCGCGACACCGCCCGGATCGGTGAGCTGGTCGCAGGCTGGATCGACGCCCTTGACGACCAGCCCGCGTGACAACCCGACGGACAGCCGCGTACCGACCCGACGGACAGCCGGCGTGACAACCTGATCGCGGCAGTGCCAGAGTCGGGATATGACCGACGACACCGCAGGCATCACCGAATTCCTCGCTGCCCGGGACCTGCTGCTGAACACCCGCGGCGACTATGCCGGCGCCTACCGGCAGTTCCGCTGGCCGCGTCCGGAGCGGTTCAATTGGGCGCTGGACTACTTCGACGGGGTGCTAGCGGCAGAGCGCGGCGGCCAGGACGCGCTGCGGCTGATCGAGGACGACGGCAGCGAGGGCCGTTACACCTTCGAGCAGCTGTCGGACAGCTCCTCGCGGCTGGCGGGCTGGCTGGCCGCCAACGGGGTCAGCCGGGGCATGCGGGTGTTGCTGGTGCTGGGCAACCAGGTGGAGCTGTGGGAATCGATGCTGGCCTGCATGAAGTTGGGCGCGGTGATCATCCCGGCCACCACGCTGCTGTCCCCGGCGGACCTGGCCGACCGGCTGCAGCGTGGCGCCGTCGGGGCGGTGATCAGCCGCTCGGACCTGACCGCCGGTTTCGGAGAGCCCAACGGCTACCTCGCGATCGCGGTCGGCGAGCCGGCGCCGGGATGGCTGAGCTACACCGAGGCCGCCGGCTTCGACCAGCCCTACCAGCCCGATGCGCCGACCGCGGGCTCGGACCCGCTGCTGCTCTACTTCACCTCCGGCACCACCGCCCAGCCCAAGCTGGTGGAGCACACCCACCTCAGCTATCCGGTCGGGCACCTGTCGACGATGTACTGGATCGGGCTGCGTCCGGGCGACGTGCACCTCAACGTCTCCTCGCCGGGCTGGGCCAAGCACGCCTGGTCCTGTTTCTTCGCGCCGTGGAACGCCGGAGCGACCGTGGTGCTGTTCAACTACGCCCGCTTCGACGCCGCTCGGATGCTGGACGTCCTCGCCGGCGCCGGCGTGACCACGTTCTGCGCGCCGCCGACGGTGTGGCGGATGCTGGTGCAGCAGGACCTGACCAGGTGGCAGCTGCCGCTGCGGGAGGTGGTCGGGGCCGGCGAGCCGTTGAACCCCGAGGTGATCGAGCGGGTCCAACGCGCCTGGTCGCTGACGATCAGGGACGGCTTCGGCCAGACCGAGACCACCGCCCAGATCGGCAACCCGCCCGGCGAGCCGGTCAAGCCGGGGTCGATGGGCCGGCCGCTGCCCGGGTACCGGGTGGTGCTGGCCGATCCGGTCACCGGCCGGCCCGTCCAACCCGACGTGGCCAACACAGCTGAGGGAGCATCGCTCGCTGAGGGTGAGATCTGCCTAGACCTGTCCGAGCGGCCGGTGGGGCTGATGGTGGGCTACCGGGACGACGCCGAACGCAACGACGTGGCGATGGCGCACGGGCTCTATCACACCGGCGATGTCGCCACGATCGACGACGAGGGCTACATCACCTACGTCGGGCGCACCGATGATGTGTTCAAGTCCAGCGACTACCGGATCAGCCCGTTCGAGCTGGAGAGCGTCCTGATCGAGCATCCGGCGGTCGCCGAGGCCGCGGTGGTGCCCGCGCCCGATGAGATCCGGCTGTCGGTGCCCAAGGCCTATGTCGTGCTGGCCGAGGGCCACTCGCCGTCGCCCGAGCTGGCCGGGGAGATCCTCGGCTTCTGCCGCGAGCACCTGGCGCCCTACAAGCGGGTCCGCCGGCTGGAGTTCGCCGAGCTGCCCAAGACGATCAGCGGCAAGATCCGGCGTGTCGACCTGCGCCAGGCCGAGACCGGCCGGGCCGGGGAGCGGCCAGTGGGGGAGTACCGCGAGGAGGACTTCAGGCCGTAGCGATCGGCTTCAGGGGGTGGCAATCGGCGCGGTGTCGGCGCCGGTGAGCCGGAGCAGGTCGGCGGGGGCGAGCTCCACCTGCAGGCCGCGCTTGCCGGCCGAGACGAACACGGTCTCGAAGCCGGTCGCGGAGGAATCCACCACCACCGGGATCGCGCTCTTGTGCCCGAGCGGGCTGATCCCGCCGAGGACGTAGCCGGTGGCCCGCTGTGCCTTGGCGGGGTCGGCCAGATCCGCTCGCCGCCCACCGGCCGCGCCGGCCAGGGCCTTGAGGTTCAGCCGGCTGGCCACCGGAACCACCGCACAGACCAGCCGGTTGTCCACCGCGGCGATCAGGGTCTTGAAGATCCGGCGCGGGTCGACGCCGAGCAGCGCCGCGGCCTCCTCGCCGTAGGAGCCGGCCCGGCTGTCATGGGCGTACGGGTGCAGGGTGTAGCTGACGTGGGCGCGGTCCAGCGCGACGGTCGCCGGGGTTCCACCGCTCATGACCGGCGATCCTGCCAGCCGCGGCCGGCGCCAGAATGAAGGGCATGCGCGAGGTGCACACGTCCAAGGGCTCCGGCGAGCCGATCCGGCTGGGGCAGTTCCTGAAGCTGGCCGACGCGGTCGAGCTGGGCTCGGACGTGAAGCTGCTGCTCGATGCCGGCAGCGTCGAGGTCAACGGAGTGGTGGAGACCCGCCGCGGCCGGCAGCTGGCCCCTGGCGACGTGGTGAGCGTGCGCGGTGAGCAACTGGTCGTGCACTGACAGTTGGCTGTTGCTCCAACGTGCCGCATCACTGATAATGTCCATGTAAAGAAAGGCCATCTGCCTTTCGAAATAGGCCGGTTCGAGTCGGGCTCGGCCACGGGGGATCGGATCCGAGTTGGCTCACAGTATCGGCCTGCCTTACTCCGGCGGCCTTGCGCGCGGCTGGGGACACCGCGCTCCGTACCTGCTCAGCGGCGCCATCCTGGGGGCCATCGCGCTGGGTGTGCTCCCCATGACGCCGACGCTGCTGACGATGCTCACCGCGCTGATGCTGCTGGTGTTCGTGATCGTCACCTGGCTGTTCATGCGCCAGCACGACCGGCGGCTGTGCGAGAGCTGCGCGGCCTCGATGCCGCTGAATGCCGCCGAGCACGCCGCCCGGTTCACCCGTCGGTTCCGGCTGGCCCATGCCGGCAGCAATCCCCGAGTGATGGTTCCGTACCTGATCGTCCTGATCGGATCGAACTTCCTGACCGGGACGGTCGGCCGGATCGGCTGGGCGCTGGTGCAGTCCACGATGATCTACCTGATCCTGGCGCACTGCAGCCACCGCAAGCTGCAGCCCTGGTGCCCGCAGTGCTCCGGCGGCGGCAGCGGCAACCGCGACAGCGTGGATGAACCCGACTCACCGCGTGGGGACCGGCTGCTGATCTGAGCCCGGTGGGTGCATGCGGGGAATGGATCGGGCACGGGGGCGTGTTGCAGACCTCGAACGCCGTAGGTCCTCCCCGGCCACGAATGCCCGCCCCTGGAGCAAGCCATGCTCGTATTGGATCGCCTGTCACCGCCGGGCGGGCAATTGATGACCATTCGCCGCGCCTCCTTCGCCGCACCCGTAAGCTCACAGGTGCCGGACCCGATCGTCGGTCCGGCAGCTCCGGCGAAGGGAACTGTGGTGGCTGAGGAGACAGTCGAGGAGCGTCGAGCTCGGTTCGAGCGTGACGCCCTGCCGTTCCTCGACCAGCTGTATGCCGCCGCGATGCGGATGACCCGCAATCCGGCTGACGCCGAGGACCTGGTCCAGGAGACGTTCGTCAAGGCGTTCGCGGCCTTCCACCAGTTCTCCGAAGGCACCAACCTGAAGGCGTGGCTGTACCGGATCCTGACCAACTCCTTCATCAACAGCTACCGCAAGAAGCAGCGGCAGCCGCAGCAGTCCAACTCCGACACCATCGAGGACTGGCAGCTGCACGCGGCCGAGTCGCACACCTCCAGCGGGCTCCGCTCGGCGGAGATGGAAGCCCTGGACCACCTGCCCGACTCCGACGTCAAGGACGCCTTGCAGTCCTTGCCCGAGGAGTTCCGGCTCGCGGTGTACCTCGCCGATGTCGAGGGCTTCGCCTACAAGGAGATCGCAGAGATCATGGATACCCCCATCGGCACCGTGATGTCCCGGTTGCACCGGGGCCGCAAGCAGCTTCAACTGCTGCTGGCCGACTATGCGCGTGACCGCGGGCTGGTCAAGGCAGCCACTACGACGGCCCCGAGCGCCGAAGGAGAACTCGCATGACCGGCTTCGGCCCGGGCGGCATGGACTGTGAAGAAGTCCTCGCCGACGTCTATCTCTACCTCGACGACGAGACCGACGGGGCTGTCCGCCAGCGGATCCGCACCCATCTCGACGGGTGCGCCCCGTGCCTGCGCCAGTACGGCCTCGAGCAGGATGTGAAGGTGCTGGTGGCCCGCAGCTGCGGTGGGGATGTCGCGCCGAGCAGCCTGAAGTCCCGGATCCGGCTCCGGCTGCAGCAAGCGGCCATCGAAGCGAGCCACCTGGAATACCGCGCCGAATAACGGCCGCGCCGAATGACCGGGGCGCCGGATGACGGCGGCGCCGAAGCAACGCCACGCTAAGCAATCCGCATGACGCCGAGCAGCCGCATACGCCCAAGCAGTCGCCTGACGCCGGCTAATCGCCTCACAACGCCGAACGCCTGACTCCCGGGAGCTACCCGGGAGTCAGGCGTTGTCGACGGCGCGTGCCGGTTAGGAGTCGAGCCTCAGGCCCGGACGCCACCGGGCACCGGCAGCCCGCCCTCGGTGCCGGGGAGGTCGGTCACCTCCGGTCCTGCCTTCTCCGCGTAGTAATCCTCGGGGGTCGTCGCGTCGACTCCCTCGGGCGCCTTCATCGCCCGCAGCACCAGCGTGAGCACCACCGTGACCACGATATTGAGGACCAGGGCCGAGAGCGCGATGTACACCCTGGTGTCGGTGAACGGGAAGTTCGCCAGCGAGCCGCCGAAGTGCTTGGTGACACGCGACGCCTGGTTGTAGGCCGCGAGCGTTCCGTAGATCATGCCGACTGCCCAACCGGCCAGCAGCGCCCACCGGTGCAGCCACCGGGTGTAGAGCCCCACCACGATCGCCAGCACCGTCTGCAGGATCCAGACACCGCCGAGCAGCTGCATGTTGATGGCGTTCTGCTTGTCCAGCACCAGCACGAAGATCAGCGCGCCGAACTTCACCACCAGCGAGGTGATCTTGGCCGCCTGCGCCTCCTGCTTGTGGGTTGCGTTCGGAACCAGGAACTCCTTGTAGATGTTGCGGCTGAACATGTTGGCCGCGGCGATGGACATGATCGCCGCCGGCACCAGGGCGCCGATGGCGATGGCCGCATAGGCGACGCCTGCGAACCAGCTGGGGAACTCGTCGCGGAAGAAGTGCGGCACGGCGAGCTGCGGATTCGGCTTTCCGTCGACGCCGATGACTGACGTCTTGGAGGCGATCGCGGCGTAGCCGAGCAGCGCCAGCATCGCCAGCAGCAGCGAATAGGCCGGCAGGATCGCGGTATTGCGCCGGATGACGTTGCGCGACTTGCCGGACAGCACCGCCGTCATCGAGTGCGGGTACATGAACAGCGCCAGCGCTGAGCCCAGGGCGAGCGTCGCGTAGGCCCAGTAGTTGTTGCTGGCGGGCACGAACACCCCGGTGGCAGCACCGGTCGCGGGGTTCTTGGTGGCCATCTTGGCCTCGGCCGCGTCGAACAGCTGCCCGTAGCCGATGTGCACGCCGACGTACACGATGGCCACCGCGATGACCAGGTAGATCAAGGTGTCCTTGACGAACGCGATGATTGCCGGCGCCCGCAGGCCGGAGGAGTAGGTGTAGGCGGCCAGCACCGCGAAGGCGATCAGCAGCGGCAGGTCGCGGAGGAAGGCATTGCTCTCGCCACCCAGGCCGATGCTGTCGAGGACTGCCTGGATGCCCACCAGCTGCAGGGCGATGTAGGGCATGGTGGCGAGGATGCCGGTCCCCGCGACGGCCAGCGCCAGGAACCGGGAGTCGAACCGGCCCCGGACGAAGTCCGCGGCAGTCACGTAGCCCTTGCTGTGCGAGACCGACCACATGCGCGGCATGAAGATGAAGACGATCGGGTAGATCAGGATCGTGTACGCCACGGCGAAGAAGCCGGTGACGGCTCCGGTGGCGAACATCGCGGCCGGAACCGCGATGAAGGTGTACGCGGTGTAGAGGTCACCGCCCAGCAGGAACCAGGTGATCACGGTGCCGAAGCTGCGCCCGCCCAGGCCCCACTCGTCCAGGCTGTGGGGGTTGTCTGCCTTGCGCCAGTTGGCGGCCCAGAAACCGCCGATGGTCACCAGCAGGAAGAAGAACAGCAGGACACCCAGGGCGACCCCGTCCACCTTGCCGTCGGCAGCCAGCACGACGTCGGCGCTCGCGGCCGTGGCGCTCATCGAGGACCTCCGTTACGGCCGCGGCGGTCGCGCTGGATCAGTGCGTAGGCGCCGGCGGTGCAGAATCCGCAGATGATGACCCAGAGCATCTGATACCAGTAGAAGAAGGGGAAACCCCACAGCTCAGGGTCCTTGCGTGCATAGAGTGGCACCCAGAGCAGGGCGATGATGGGTATCGCCAGCAGGATGCCGGCGGCTGCCGCAACGCCCGGGGACAGGCGGTGCCTGGACGGCTGGGTCAAGACGACCTCCTAGATATGAGAACCGTCGAAATCGAGATACGAACCGTCGAAATGTAGTGCAGGGCCGGTTTGGCCAGCGTCTTGACACGCTATCGCGGCTTGATCCAGTTGGGCCAGCGATCGCCGGGGCCTTCATCCGCGCTCCGCCCGGGCCGCAGTCCCCGGCGGGGCACCCAGCCGGCCGGCAGGACGCGGCGGCTCGCACGCCCGGCCGGGGCGGCTACCCGTCGCGCACGCCGGCTGTGGCACTCTCAGCTCACCATGTCAGCACTGTCGGACCTGCTCGCCAGCCAGACCCAGCTGGATCAGCACCAGACCGCCCACCTACAGCAGCTGGTCGCCGAATGGCAGCTGCTGTCGGACCTGTCCTTCGCGGACCTGCTGCTCTGGGTCCCGACCGCCACGGAGGGTGAGTTCCTGTGCGCGGCCCAGTGCCGGCCCACCACCGGGGCCACCGCCTACGTCCAGGACTGGGTCGGTGAACGGCTGTCGGGCAGCCGGGCCGCGGCGCTGCGGATCGCCCTGACCGAATCCCGGATCTTCCGGGAGTCAGACCCCGACTGGGAGGGCGAGACCCCGATCCGGCGGGAGGCGATCCCGATCCTGTTCGGTGACCGGCCGGTGGCCGTGCTGGGACGCGACGGCAACCTGACCAGCCTGCGCAGCCCCAGCCAGCTGGAGCTGGCCTACCTGCAGAGCGCCGCCGACCTGGCCTCGATGGTGGCCACCGGCAAGTTTCCCGGCCCGCCGAACGAGCGCGAGGAGGGCGCCGGGCCGCGGGTCGGCGACGGCATGGTCCGGTTGGACCCTGAGGGCCAGGTGCTCTACGCCAGCCCGAACGGCTCGTCGGCATTCCGGCGGCTTGGCCTGACCGGCAACCTGCTGGGGGCGGGGTTCGCCGACGTGATCACCGAGCTGGCCCGGGATCCGTTCAAGGCCGCGGACCTCAACCAGATGACCGCGGAGGCCTTGGGCGGCCTGCACCCGCAGAGCCGGGAACTCGACGGCGACGGCGCGATCGTGCAGTTCCGGGCGATCCCCCTGCACCCGCGCGGTGAATCGCTCGGCGCGCTGGTGTTGCTCCAGGACGTCACCGAGCTTCGCCGCCGGGACCGCCAGATCATGAGCAAGGACGCCACCATCCGTGAGATCCACCACCGGGTGAAGAACAATCTGCAGACAGTGGCGGCGCTGCTGCGGCTGCAGTCACGACGGGTCGCCAATGCCGAGGCCCGGACGGCGCTGGAGGAATCCATGCGCCGGGTGTCCTCGATCGCGCTGGTGCACGAGACGCTGTCGTCCTCCATCGACGAGGAGGTCGGCTTCGACGAGGTGGTCGACCGGCTGCTGTCGATGTTGGGGGAGGTGGCCGGCTCCGGCGCCCGAGTGCTGGTCGAGCGGATCGGCGCCTTCGGCCAGCTGCCCGCCGACCTGGCGACTCCGCTGGTGATGGTGCTCACAGAGCTGGTCGGTAACGCGGTCGAGCACGGCTTTCCCGGTGCTCGATCCGGATCGGTGCAGGTGATCGGCGGCCGCGCTCGTGGCGTGCTGACCGTTCAGATCCTGGACGACGGCGCCGGCCTGCCTGAGCGGTTCTCACTCGACAACAGTGATCGGCTGGGGCTTCAGATCGTCCGGACATTGGTGGAGGCCGAACTGGATGCGACCCTGGATCTCAGCCGTCGCGGCCCAGAACAGCCTGGTACTGCCGTAACGCTGCGCATCCCGCTCAGTCGGCGGGAACGGGATTCCCGTGGTTGAGGCGCAGGAGTTCGGCGCTAGGACATTCGGGCCCGGGCGCGGGCATTGCGGCGCTTGAGGGCGCGGCGTTCGTCCTCGCTCAAGCCACCCCACACGCCGGCGTCCTGCCCACTTTCCAATGCCCACGACAGGCACTCTGACATGACGGGACAGCGACGGCACACGGCCTTCGCCTCTTCGATCTGCATCAATGCCGGACCGGTATTACCGATCGGAAAGAACAGTTCCGGGTCCTCGTCGCGGCATACCGCGCGGTGACGCCAGTCCATTTAGGTCGATCTCCTCACTTGGCTGGGTAACTGCTGGCAGACAGGCTTGAACAGACAGCAGGTGCTTGTGAATTCTTTCACGAGCTACCGACTTGTTCAAGGACCCGCGACACATGACGCTTCCGTCATGTGGCTTGGTTCACACGATCCATGGTTCAGCGGACGACGAGGTTCCTGGGTCGGTCACGTCCGGTCTATCTACCAGCCTTGCCCACCTTGAGCGACGGGGCAAGTCCAAAACACCTAGTTCCTGCATCTGGCTCTCAATCGCACAGCTCAAACACAGCGGCTGCACGTTGAATTGTCCCGATGATCATGAACTGCTGAGGCATCGCCGTCAAGAGTGGGATTGCAGACACCGTCTGCAGACTCCCCTTGTGTAGACAGCGTGATGGGCGCCACTGTCAGGCGGCCAGACATCAATCAGACATAGACTTCCAAAGCCCGTGGAACGCTGCCGAACCGCACCACCTGGCGCTCCTCCAGCGCGTCGCCGTCCACCTGGAAGGGCAGCGGCCGCTCGGAGCGCAACACGAACTGGGTCAGGTCGTGTTCCAGCCGGGAGCCGAAACCCTTCCTGCGGTCGGCTGCCCGACGCGGCGCGGCGATCATCCGGGCGGCGGCGAGCACGATGCCGGTGGCGCCCATCCGGGTCCGGGCGTAGACGTCCAGGCCGGTGTCGAACGAGGCGCGCGGCGTCGGCGAGATGGGCCGCTCGCCCAGGAACGTCCAGGGGTCGCAGTTGGTCACCAGCGCGAGGTAGAGCCCGGTCACGACGCGGCCGTCCGGAAATTCCAGCGTGATGGCCGGATGGCGGCGGTCCTGCTTGAAGTAGGTGCGCACCGCGGTCTGGACGTACAGCGCGTGGGTGGAGGTGCGCCCGCGCCTGCGGTGCGCCTCGACGGCAGCCACTACTGCCGCGTCGTAGCCCAGCCCAGCGGTGAAGACGAACCACCGGTCGTCGGCACGTCCCAGGCCGATGGGCCGGCGCCGGTCGGTGCCCATCGCGTCGATCAGCACCGAGGTGGCCTCGAACGGGTCGTTGGGCAGCCCCAGTGCGCGAGCGACCACGTTGGTCGAGCCGCCGGGCACGATCCCCAGCCGGGGCACTCCGGGATGCACGCCGTCGGTCAGCAGGCCGTTGACCACCTCGTTCACCGTGCCGTCGCCGCCGAGGGCCACCACCACGTCGACGCCGTCGCGCATCGCCCGGCAGGCCAGCGCGGCGGCATGGCCGCGGTTCGCCGTCTCCTCCACCTCGAGCTTGACGTCGGCGGCAAGGGCGTGCACCAGGAGATCTCGCTGGCGCACGGTGGTGGCGGTGGCACGCGGGTTCGACACGACGAGGACTCGCACCGCCTGACCATACCGCTCGGCCGGGCCGGCGATGCCCAGCTGCGCAGTGCCCGCGCCGAGCCGGCCGCAGGCACTCGCATACGCTGCTCAGGTGCCCGACACCGCAGCCGAACCGGCCGCCAGCCCACCCTCCGGTGTCCGGGCAGCGGCGGCCCTGGTGCTGCTGGAGGCGGCCGCCCTGGCCGTCGCCGCGGCGGTGCTGCTGGTGCTGGCCTTCGTGCACACCACCACCCGGCTCTGGGCGGCGGTGGCGATCGTCGGCTTCGCGCTGCTGGGGGCGGCGGTGCTGGCGCTGTGCGCCCGGGGCCTGGCGCAGCTGCGGCCCAGCGCCCGGTCGCCGGTGATCCTGGTGCAGTTGCTGGCCGTTCCGGTCGGGTACTCCCTCGGCATCCAGGCCGGCCGCGCGCTGATCGGGGTGCCGATCCTGCTGCTGGCGATCACGGTGCTGGTGCTGCTGATGCTGCCGTCCTCGCGGCAGGCACTGGACCGCTTCGGCTGACGGCAGGCACCGGACCGCTTCGGCTGACGGCCGGCCCGGCATCGGCCCCCTCCCACCCGGATCCGGCGGGTTGCTCGTGCGGGGCTAGCCGTGATTCACGTCGGGAAGCCGCTCCCTGAGCTCGGCGAGGGTCTTGGTGAGCAGCCGGGAGACGTGCACCTGCGAGACCCCCAGCACCTGCGCGATCTCGCTCTGGGTCTTGTTCTCGGCAAACCGCAGCAGCAGCACCTGCCGTTCCCGCTCGTTCAAGCCCGCCAGCGCCGGCCGCAGCGCATGCCGCAGCTCGACGTGCTCCAGCGGGCTGTCCGATTCCACCAGGTCCTCGGCGATCGTCCGGCCGGTGCTGGCGCTGGGCACGTCGAGCGGCACTGCCGAGTAGGCCCTGGCGGAGTCGGTGGCCTCGATGACCTGTTCCGCGCTCACCTTCAGATGCCCGGCAAGTTCGTCGACCGTCGGCGCGCGGCCGAGCCGCTGGGACAGCTCGTTGATGCTGACGCCGATCTCGGACTGCAGCTCCTGCAACCGGCGGGGCACCCGCACCATCGGGCCGCGGTCACGGAAATGCCGCTTGATCTCGCCGACGATGTTGGGGGTGGCGAAGGTCGAGAACTCCAGGCCCCGTTCCGGCTCGAACCGATCGATGGACTGCAGCAGGCCGATGGTGCCGATCTGCAGCAGATCGTCGGTCGGCTCGCCGCGGCCGGCGAACCGATGGGCCAGGTACCGCACCAGGGGAAGGTGAATCTCGACCAGGGCGTTGCGGACCTGCTGCCGGCGCGGGCTGTCCGGCGGCAAGGTGCTCAGCTCGGCAAACAGCTGATGGGTTCGATCGCGGTCCGGTCGGCTTCGCTCCGTCATCGGTCCTGGGCGCCGCGGGCCTTGCTCAGGACGAGCGACAGCCGGGGGCCGGATTCATCGAGCACGACCGAATCGGTGAGGGCGGTCAGTACCAGCCAGGCGAAACTCGATCGGTCAGGAGAGCCGGTGATGTCCTGCGGAGCGGTCACGGCCACTTCGACTCGCAGGGCGTCGGCCGAGCCGCCGAAGACGGCGGACAGCCGTGAGTCCGGTCCCGCATGCGGCAGCAACAGCGCCCCGGCCTCGTCCACCGCGATCCGCAGGTCGTCGATCTCGTCCAAGGTGAAGTCGCGAAGCGCGGCCAGCGAGGCGACCACGGTGCGCAGCATCGCCAGATAGGCCGGATCGGCCGGCACGGTCAGCTCGACGGTGTCGGTGGCGTTCATCCGGCGTTCGGTGGTCATCTGGCGGCGCCGCCACCCAGCGTGGTGGAGATGTTCCAGTGCAGCACGACCGGATGGCCATGCTCGTAGCCGAGGCTGCAGACGGCGCCGGTGCCGAGCCAGAAATGCCGGCCCGAGGTCACCGGATC
This sequence comes from Jatrophihabitans sp., assembly GCF_036388195.1. Taxonomy (GTDB): domain Bacteria; phylum Actinomycetota; class Actinomycetes; order Mycobacteriales; family Jatrophihabitantaceae; genus Jatrophihabitans_A. The sequence continues at coordinate 48,476 of NZ_DASVSG010000034.1, forward strand.
GCCGAGCCAGCGGGCGGCCAGGCACCGGATCGCATGGCCGTGGGAGAACACCAGCACCGGCCCGGACCGCCCGGTTGCCTCGAGCCGGGCCGTGATGGTGTTGAGCAACCGGTCGAGTCTCGCGCTCACCGCGGCGGCGTCCTCGCCACCGGGGATCGGGCCCGACCACACCGACCAGCCGGGCAACTGCTTCCGGATGTCGGGAGAGGTCAGCCCCTCCAGGTCGCCGTAGTCCCACTCCGCGGCATCGGAGTTGGTCTCCTCGACGTGGAACCCGGCGAGCTCGGCGGTTCGCCAGGCCCGCTGTCGCGGGGAGCTGAGCACCAGCGCGGGCTCGGTCGAGCCGAGCACGCCGCGGATCAGCGGCCCGGCCGCGCGGGCCTGCTGCTCGCCGAACTCGGTCAGCGCGATGTCGGACTTGCCGGTGTGCTGGCCGCTGCGGCTCCACTCGGTCTCGCCGTGCCGGATCAGCACCAGCGCCGGCTCGGTGTTGGGCACCGGCCAGCGCCGGACGGCCGAGGCCGACCCGGAGATCGGATCGGCCTCGGTCGGCTGGTCAGGTGCGGACACCGGTTCGCTCACGCGGCCTTCTTGGTCTCCCAGAAGATGGCGTCGATCTCGGCGATCATATCCAGCAGCTTCTGGCCCTCGGCAGGGTCGACCGAGCTCTTGCCGCCCGCCGCGCCGGCCTGCTTGGTGGCCTTGTTGAACAGCTCGTGCAGCTGCGGGTACTTCTCGAAGTGCGGCGGCTTGAAGTAGTCGGTCCACAGCACCCACAGGTGGTGCTTGACCAGGTCGGCTCGCTGTTCCTTGATCATCAGGGCTCGGGTGCGGAAGACCGGGTCCTCATTGGCCTGGTACTTCTCCTGGATGGCCTTGACCGATTCCGCCTCGATGCGAGCCTGTGCCGGGTCATACACACCGCACGGCAGGTCGCAGTGAGCGGAAGCGGTGATCGAACGGCGCATCAAGCGCATGACATCTCCTCCAGTCGTTACAGCGCATTCCAGGTGCGGAACGCTCAAATGGACCCTACTCCGGCGACGGCCCTCCGGGTCAGGCAGCATCAGGGCATGCAGGCTTTGCTTCCCTGGCAGCGGGTCCGGGTCGAGGGCTCGTCGATGACCCCGACGTTGCTGCCCGGCGACTGGCTGCTGGTGCGCCACGGCGCCCGGGTCAGGCCGGGCGCCATCGTGCTGGCGAGGTTCCGCCGGCGTCCGGACCTGCTGGTGATCAAGCGGGCGGTGGCCGAGCAGGACGGCGGCTGGCTGCTGGCCAGCGACAACGCCGGGCAGGGCAGCGACTCCCGCCAGTACGGGGTGGCCGATGTGCTGGCCCGGGTGGTGCGGGTCTGGCGACGGGACTCGCTGCCGGCGGATGGCCGGTGGCGGTCGGCGGCCAGGCGCTGGTGGGGAACGGCTCCTCAGTAGTTCAACCCGCCGGGCCGCGCCTGACCAGCCGGCCGGTCGCGAAGGGGTGGCCGGCGACGTGCCCTAGCGTCCGCGACGGGCATGATCAGGTGATGCATCCACTTCGACCGGCGGGCTCGCCGGCCCGGGCCCGGCGGCCCAGGGTGCTGCGCTGGGTCCGGCGGTTGGGACAGCTGTACCTCGGCCTGATCCTGTACGGGGTGTCGTCGGCGATGCAGGTGCAGGCCGGTCTTGGCCTGGGCCCGTGGGATGTGCTGCACCAGGGCATCGCCTTCAGGCTGGACCGGGAGATCGGCACCGTCAGCATCGCGGTCGGGGTGCTCCTCCTGCTGCTATGGATCCCGTTGCGCCAGCGCCCGGGGCTCGGCACGGTGAGCAATGTGCTGGTGGTGGGCCTGGCGGTGAATGCGACGCTGGTGGTGCTTCCGGCGCAGCACGGTGACGCGGCGCGGGTAGCCCTGCTCGTCGCAGCGGTGCTGCTGTGCGGCGTGGCCACCGGCATGTACATCTCTGCCGGCTTCGGCCCCGGCCCGCGTGACGGCCTGATGACCGGGATCGCGCGACGGACCGGCATCTCGATCCGGCTCAGCAGGACCATCGTCGAGCTGGCGGTGCTGCTGTCCGGCTGGTTGCTCGGCGGCACGGTCGGGGTGGGAACGGTGCTGTTCGCCCTCGCGATCGGACCGCTGGCGCAGCTGTTCCTCCGGCTCTTCGCGCGCTTCGGGCTGGACAGCTCCAACGTCACCGCAATCGCGGCCGAGCCGGCACTGGCGCAGCCGGGCTGAGCCGGCCCGGCAGCTCGGGTCAGTCGTCCTCGTCGTCGGCGCGGGCCAGCCAGGTCGCCAGCCGGTCCACCGCGACCTCGAAGTCGGGGTTGAGGTCGACGAAGCTGCGCAGCCGCTCAGCGAGCCAGGCCAGGCTGACCTCCTCCTCGCCCCGGCGCGATTCCAGCTCCTCGATCCCGCGATCGGTGAAGTACATCCGTCCAGTCCCGTCCGTGCGCGCGTCACTCGCCCGGGTAGCGGACGCCGAGTTCGGCCCGCGCCCGGTCGAGCAGTTCCAGGATGGCGATCGTGTCGGCGGCCGGGATCAGCGGGCTCTCGGTCAACCCGGCCCGCAGGCAGCGGGCGACCTCGGCGATCTCCGGGCCGTAACCGCCCGCGTCGCTGCCCAGCGGATCATCGATCCGGGACTCCAGCCCGCCGATCATCACCGTCAGCGCCGTGGGGCGGTAGAACCGGCCCTCGGGACGGATCCAGCCCTCGGTGCCCACCACCAGCGCGCGGTAGGGCGCCTTGACCGGCGCCGAGCACCACAGCTGGGCGTCCCGGCCGTCCGGATAGCTCCACTGCATCGCCACGGTGGCATCGCACCCGGTCGGCGCCAGTGATCCGGTGACCGACACCGACGGCGGAGGGCCGAGGAAGATCCAGCCGAAGGTCACCGGGTAGATGCCCAGATCCAGCAGCGCGCCGCCGCCGTTGGCGAGGTCATAGAGCCGGTGGGTGGCATCGAAGGGCAGTCCCAGCCCCATCTCGGCCCGCACCGACACCAGCTCGCCGATGGCCGATCCGGCGACCAGCTCCTGTGCCTTGCGGATCAGCGGATTGGTGCGCATCCACATGGCTTCCATCGCGAACACCCGGGCTGCTGCGGCAGCGGCGAACACCTCGCGGGCGTCGGCGGCGTTCAGGCAGACCGGCTTCTCGATCAGGACCGCCTTGTCGGCCTCGATGGCCATCAGCGCCTGCTCGCGATGGCCGGGATGGGTGGTGGCGATGTAGATGGCGTCCAGGTCGGGGTCGTCGACCAGCTGCCGGTAGTTGCCGTAGGAGCGGGGCGCGCCGAACCTGGCCGCGAAACCGGCGGCCCGCTCGCCCTGCCGGGCGCCGACCGCGGCCAGCGCGTTGCCCGGGGTGCGGATCAGGTCGGTGGCGAACTTGCCGGCGATGCCGCCGGCGCCGAGGATGCCCCAGCGAATCTCGGCATCCTCGGTCTCCGGTTCGGGCATGCGTCCCAATCTAGCCCAGCGTGAGATCTAGCCCAGCGCGGTGGCGACGACCTCGCGCTGCTGCTTCTCGTGGATGCTCGCCGAGCCGACCGCCGGGGACGCCGAAGCCCTGCGCGAGGCGCGGTAGAGCTGGCGGGTGTCGTTGTGCGCGGCCAGGCGCTCCGGCAGGTTCAGCGCGATGAACGGGTAGGCGCCCTGGTTGGCCGGCTCTTCCTGCGCCCAGATCAGCTGCGCCTGCGGGTACTTGGCCAGCTCTGCCGCGATCTCGTCGCCCGGCAACGGGTACAGCTGCTCCACGCGGACGATGGCGACGTCCTTCCGGCCGGTCTCGGTGCGCGCCGCGAGCAGGTCGTAGTAGATCTTGCCGCTGCACAGCACCACCCGGCTGACCTGGTCCGGCGCGGCCGAGGAGTCGCCGATCACCGGCCGGAAGGTGCCGTTGGTGAACTCCTCCAGCTGGCTCACCGCGGCCTTGAGCCGCAGCAGCGACTTCGGGGTGAAGGCGATCAGCGGGTGGCGGATGTCCGACAGCGCCTGCCGGCGGAGCAGGTGGAAGTAGTTGGCCGGCGCGGAGCACATCGCGATCGTCATGTTGTTCTCGGCCGCCAGCTGCAGGAACCGCTCGGGCCGGCCGGTCGAGTGGTCCGGGCCCTGGCCCTCGTAGCCGTGCGGCAGCAGCAGCGTCACCGACGATCGCTGGCCCCACTTGGCCTCGCCGGATGCGATGAACTCGTCGATGATGGTCTGCGCGCCGTTGGCGAAATCGCCGAACTGCGCCTCCCAGACCACCAGGGCGTCCGGATTGGCGACCGAGTAGCCGTACTCGAATCCCATCGCGGCGTACTCCGACAGCAGCGAGTCGTAGGCGCGGAACGGAGCGACGGCGCCCGGGATGTGCCGCAGCGGGGTGTACTCCTCGCCGGTGACCCGGTCGATGAGCACCGCGTGCCGCTGGGTGAAGGTGCCGCGCCGGGAGTCCTGGCCGGCGAGCCGGACCGGACGGCCGTCGACGGTCAGCGAGCCGAAGGCCAGCAGCTCGGCCGTCGCCCAGTCCACGTCGCCGCCGGTGGTCTGGGCCACCCGCCGGTCGATCTGCGGCTTGAGCCGGGGATGGATGCTGAACCCGGCCGGGTGGTTGGCGTAGAGGTCGCCGATGGTCTTGATCAGCTCGGCCGAGATCGCGGTCGAGGCGCGCGGCAGGCTGGGCGTCTCCTCCATCACCGGCTCCGGCCGCGGCTTGCCGGTGGCGTCCCGGGTCTCCAGGAACACCTTCTCCAGCTGGGACTGGAAGTCCTTGAGCGCCTCTTCGGCGTCGGTGATGGTGATGTCGCCGCGGCCGATCAGGGCCTCGGTGTAGAGCTTGCGGACGCTGCGCTTGCTGTCGATGATGTCGTACATCAGCGGCTGGGTGAACGAGGGGTTGTCGGCCTCGTTGTGCCCGCGGCGGCGGTAGCACACCATGTCGATGATGACGTCCTTCTTGAACTTCACCCGGTAGTCGACGGCGAGCTTGGCCACCCGCACGCAGGCCTCGGGGTCATCGCCGTTGACGTGGAAGATCGGCGCCGCGATCATCCGCGCGATGTCGGTGCAGTACAGGCTGGAGCGCGACTGCGCCGGCGAGGTGGTGAAGCCGACCTGGTTGTTGACCACGACGTGCACGGTGCCGCCGGTCCGGTAGCCGCGAAGCTGCGACAGGTTCAGGGTCTCGGCGACCACGCCCTGGCCGGCGAAGGCGGCATCGCCGTGCATCAGCACCGGCAGCACCGTGAAACCGTCCTCGCCCTTGTCGAGAATGTCCTGCTTGGCACGGACGATTCCCTCGAGCACCGGGTTGACGGCCTCCAGGTGTGAGGGGTTGGCGGTCAGCTCCACGGCGACCCTGGTGCCGTCAGCGCCCACGTACGTGCCGTGCGCGCCCAGGTGGTACTTCACGTCGCCGGAGCCCTGCGCGGTGCCCGGGTCGATGTTGCCCTCGAACTCGTTGAAGATCTTGGCGTACGGCTTGCCGACGATGTTGGCCAGGACGTTGAGCCGGCCGCGGTGCGGCATGCCGATGACGACCTCGTCGAGGGAGTAGCCGGCCGCGGCGGCCAGCACCGCGTCCAGCAGGGCGATGACGGTCTCGCCGCCCTCGAGGCTGAATCGCTTCTGGCCGACGTACTTGGTCTGCAGGAAGGTCTCGAACGCCTCGGCGACATTGAGCCGGGACAGGATGTGCTTCTGCTCCTCGCGGGTCAGGGTGTCGTTGCGGACCTCGATGTTCTGCTGGATCCAGGCGCGCTCCTCCGGATCGATGATGTGCATGTACTCCACACCGACCCGGCGGCAGTACGCGTCGCGCAGCACGCCGAGGATGTCGCGCAGCTTCATCAGCTTCTGCCCGGCGAAGCCGCCGACCGCGAATTCCCGGTCCAGGTCCCACAGGGTCAGGCCGTGCTTGGTGATGTCGAGGTCCGGATGGGTCCGGATCTTGAACTCCAGCGGGTCGGTG
>NZ_DASVSG010000035.1:0-6857 GCF_036388195.1 Jatrophihabitans sp.
CGGGCCGATGCGGTGATCCTCGGCCCGGGCTCGTGGTTCACCAGCGTGATACCGCACCTGCTGGTCCGCGAGCTGGCCGTGGCGCTGACGCTGACCCAGGCGGTGCGGATCACGGTGCTCAATCTCGAGCCGCAGGCCGGCGAGACCGACGGGTTCTCGCCGGAGGAGCATCTGCGGGTGCTGAGCGAGCACTGCCCGCGGCTGCGGATCGACGTGGTGATCGCCGACCAGGACGCGGTGCTGGACCGGCGCGGCCTGCAGGGCTACACAGACAGCGTCGGCGCCCGGCTGCTGCTGGCGCCCGTCGCTGCGTCCGACGCGCGCGCAAGGCATGATCCGTGCAAGCTCAGTCTTGCGGTCGCCGACGCGGCCGGGCTGAACCGCACCGACGGCGGCCTCCGCCGTCCCCGGACAGACGAAGGAGTGCTCTGATGGCGATGACGGCTGCGGTCAAGGACGAGCTCAGCCGGGTGACCATCACCAGGGCCTCTGCCCGCCGTGCCGAGATCGCGACCATGCTGCGCTTCGCCGGCGCGCTGCACCTGGTCGCCGGGCACATCGTGGTCGAGGCCGAGCTCGACACCGGCTCGGTGGCCCGCCGGCTGCGCCGGGAGATCGCCGAGGTATTCGGGCACAGCGCCGAGATCCAGGTCGTCACCGGCGGCAGCCTGCGCAAGGGCACCCGCTACCTGATCAGGGTCAGCAAGGACGGCGAAGGGCTCGCCCGGCAGGCCGGCCTGGTGGACCTGCGCGGCCGGCCGGTCCGGGGCCTGCCCAGCCAGGTGGTGGCCGGCACGCTGTCCGAGGCCGAGGCGGCCTGGCGCGGCGCCTTCCTCGCGCACGGCTCGCTGACCGAGCCCGGCCGGGCCGGGGCGCTGGAGATCACCTGTCCGACCAACGAGGCGGCGCTGGCGCTGGTGGGCGCCGGCCGGCGGCTGGGCATCCTGGCCAAGGCCCGCGAGGTCCGCGGCGCCGACCGGGTGGTGGTGCGCGACGGCGATGCCATCGGCGCGCTGCTGACCAGGCTCGGCGCCCACGATTCGGTGATGGCCTGGGAGGAGCGCCGGATGCGCCGGGAGGTGCGCGCCACCGCCAACCGGCTGGCGAACTTCGACGACGCGAACCTGCGCCGGTCCGCCCGCGCCGCGGTCGCGGCCGGCGCCCGGGTCGAGCGGGCGATGCACATCCTCGGCTCGGACGCCCCCGAGCACCTGCTGCAGGCCGGCCGGTTGCGCCTGGAGCACAAGCAGGCCTCGCTGGAGGAGCTGGGCAGCCTGTCCGACCCGCCGATGACCAAGGACGCGGTGGCAGGCCGGATCCGGCGGCTGCTGGCGATGGCCGACAAGCGCGCCCACGACGAGGGGATCCCGAACACCGAGGCCGCGGTGACTCCGGAGATGCTCGCCCCCTGAGCGTGCGGCGCTCCGCCCGAGCGGTCCTACCCGCCGGTATCAGCCTGGTAACAACCCGGCCCGGCCCACCCGATAAAGTTGGGTCCAGGTCCCAGCGGGGGTTGAGGTCAGCAGCGTCGCGGCCGGGCACGATGAGAACTGATTCTTGTCGCTGAACATACGACGTACACGATGTACAAGGAGAACCTGCAATGACTGTTCGGGTGGGTATCAACGGCTTCGGCCGGATCGGGCGTAACTTCTTCCGGGCGCTGCAGGCCTCCGGCGCCGATATCGAGGTGGTGGCGGTCAACGACCTCACCGACAACAAGTCGCTGGCCCACCTGCTCAAGTACGACTCGATCCTCGGCCGGTTCCCGGGCGAGGTCAGCTATGACGAGCAGAACATCATCGTCGCCGGCAAGCCGATCCGGGCGCTGGAGGAGCGCGACCCGGCGAACCTGCCCTGGAAGGACCTCGGGGTGGACGTCGTCGTGGAGTCGACCGGCTTCTTCACCAAGGCCGCCGACGCCCGCAAGCACATCGACGGCGGCGCGAAGAAGGTCATCATCTCCGCCCCGGCCACCGACGACGACATCACCATCGTGATGGGCGCCAACCACGAGCTGTACGACCCGGAGCAGCACCACATCATCTCCAACGCCTCCTGCACGACCAACTGCCTGGCGCCGCTGGCCAAGGTCCTCAACGATGCCTTCGGGATCGAGAAGGGCCTGATGACCACGATCCACGCCTACACCCAGGACCAGAACCTGCAGGACGCCCCGCACAAGGACCTGCGCCGGGCCCGGGCCGCCGCGCTGAGCATCATCCCGACCTCGACGGGCGCCGCGAAGGCGATCGGCCTGGTGCTGCCGGAGCTGAAGGGCAAGCTGGACGGCTACGCGCTGCGGGTGCCGGTGCCCACCGGCTCGGCCACCGACCTGACCGTGACGCTGTCGCGGGAAACCACCGTCGACGAGGTCAAGGCCGCGTACAAGGCGGCAGCCGACGGCCCGCTCAAGGGCTACCTGGTCTACACCGAGGACCCGATCGTCTCCGCCGACATCGTCACCGACCCGGCGTCCTGCATCTTCGACGCCACCCTCACCAAGGTGATCGGCGACCAGGTGAAGGTGGTCGGCTGGTACGACAACGAGTGGGGCTACTCCAACCGGCTGGTCGACCTGGTCGGCTACGTCGGCGCCAGCCTGTAACCGGCGCAGCGGGCGAGGACAGCAGGGAGTAGGGGCCAATGCGCACGGTGGACGATCTGATCAAGGTCGGCGTGGCCGGGCGGCGCGTCCTGGTGCGCTGTGACCTGAACGTGCCGCTGTCCAAGGACGAGCCGCCCAAGGTCACCGACGACGGGCGGATCCGGGCGTCGCTACCGGTGCTGGTGCAGCTGCTCAACCGCGGCGCCCGGGTGATCGTGGCCGCGCACCTGGGACGTCCCAAGGGCGAGCCGGACCCGAAGTACTCGCTGCGCCCGGTGGCCGACCGGCTGGCCGCGCTGCTGGGCGCCCCGGTGGAGTTCGCGCTGGACACCGTCGGCGAGAGCGCCCGGCTGCTGGCCGACGGCCTGCGGGACGGCCACCTGCTGCTGCTGGAGAACGTCCGCTTCAATGCCGGCGAGACCGCCAAGGACGAGGCCGAGCGGGCCGCCTTCGCCCGGGCGCTGGCCCAGCTCACCGGCGGCGAGGACGACGGCGGCGCCTACGTCGACGACGCCTTCGGCGCGGTGCACCGGGCGCACGCCTCGGTCTATGACGTGGCCCGGCTGCTGCCGCACTACTGCGGCGGGCTGGTGCGCGAGGAGCTCGACGTGCTGCGGCGGCTGACCGGCGAGGCCGGCGAGGTCCAGCGGCCGTACGTGGTGGTGCTCGGCGGCTCCAAGGTCTCGGACAAGCTGGGCGTGATCTCCTCGCTGCTGCCCAAGGTCGACAAGCTGCTGGTCGGTGGCGGGATGTGCTTCACGTTCCTCAAGGCGCAGGGTCACGAGGTGGGGGACTCGCTGCTGGAGGACGACCAGGTCGAGACCTGCCGGCGGCTGCTGGACGAGGCCGGCGACAAGATCGTGCTGCCCACCGACGTGGTGGTCTCGGCCGACATCTCCGACGACGCCACCACCGACACCGTGCCCGCGGATGCCATCCCGGCCGGCCAGAAGGGCCTGGACATCGGGCCGGACTCGGTGGCCCGGTTCACCGAGGCGCTCGCCGGAGCCGGCACGGTGTTCTGGAACGGCCCGATGGGGGTGTTCGAGGTGCGCCCGTTCGCGGCCGGCACCAAGGGCGTCGCCGAAGCGGTCGCTGCCTGCGACGGGCTGACCGTGGTCGGTGGCGGCGACTCGGCCGCGGCCGTCCGGGCGCTGGGGATCGACGTCCACCGGTTCAGCCATATCTCCACCGGCGGCGGCGCGTCGCTGGAATACCTGGAAGGCAAGACGTTGCCCGGTGTCGCCGTACTCGAGGAAAGCTAGGTGGCACGCGCCGCCGAGACCCGGATGCCGCTGATCGCCGGCAACTGGAAGATGAACCTCAACCATCTCGAAGCCATCGCGCTGGTGCAGAAGATCGCCTTCAGCCTCAAGCCGCAGCACTTCGAGGCCGTCGAGGTGGTGGTGCTGCCGCCGTTCACCGACATCCGCTCGGTGCAGACGCTGGTGGACGGCGACAAGCTGGCGTTGCGCTACGGCGCGCAGGACCTGTCGCCGCACGCCGCCGGCGCCTACACCGGCGACATCTCCGGGGCGATGCTGGCCAAGCTGGGCTGCAGCTACGTGGTGATCGGCCACTCCGAACGCCGGGAGTACCACCAGGAGAACGACGAGCTGGTCAACGCCAAGGTGAAGGCGGCCTACGCGAACTCGCTGACCCCGATCCTGTGCGTGGGCGAGCGGCTGGAGATCCGGGAGGCCGGCGGGCATGTCGGCCACTGCGTCGACCAGCTGTGTGCCGACCTGGCCGGGGTGCCCGCCGAGCAGGCCGCCACCATCGTCCTGGCCTACGAGCCGGTGTGGGCGATCGGCACCGGCAAGGTGGCCACTCCGGCCGATGCCCAGGAGGTCTGCGTGGCCATCCGGAGCCGGCTGGGGGAGCTGTACAGCCCCGAGCTGGCCGCCGGCGTCCGGATCCTCTACGGCGGATCGGTCAAGTCCACCAACGCCGGCGATATCGTGGCCGAGCCCGATGTCGACGGCGCCCTGGTCGGTGGCGCCAGCCTGGACGGCGCCGAGTTTGCCGGAATCTGCATCGCGGCCGGTGGCGGGCCGCTGTCGGGCTGAGGTCCCGGATCCTCAGAGGCCGGTAGCCGCCGAAGACGCTCGATCGGGACCGAGACGCCGGATCGGGCCGGTGAACAGGTATTCTCTCCTGACATGCCGCGTCACTCTGCGGTCTGAGTCCGAGTACCCGCCGAAAATGTTCCCGTCGAAAACTGAGCGAGGCCGTCGAACCCCATGATCATCACGCTGCTGTCGATTGTCCTGATCATCGCGAGCCTGCTGCTCATGGTGCTGGTGTTGCTGCACCGCGGCAAGGGCGGTGGCCTGTCCTCGATGTTCGGCGGCTCCCTGTACTCCAGCCTGTCGGGCTCCTCGGTGGTGGAGCGCAACCTCGACCGGCTCACCGTCGTGGCCGGCCTGGTCTGGACCATCTGCATCATCGGCCTGGAGCTGCTCTACAAGGCGAGTTGATCCGCTCGTTGCCAGTGACATCGAGTCACCCAGTGACATCGAGCTACACAGTGACATCGAGCTAGAGGAGTCAGAGCAGTGGCAGGTGGCAGCGCAATCCGCGGCAGCCGGGTAGGGGCCGGTCCGATGGGCGAGCGGGAGCGCGGTGAGTCTGCTCCCCGCCAGTGGGTGTCGTTCTTCTGCGCCAACGGCCACGAGACCAAGCCGGCCTTCGCGATGGACGCGCTGGTGCCCGACACCTGGGACTGCCCGCGGTGCGGCTACCCGGCCGGCCGGGAATCGGCGACACCGCCGGCCGCGCCCCGCAACGAGCCGTACAAGACCCACCTGGCGTACGTGAAGGAGCGGCGTTCGGACGCCGACGGCGACGCCATCCTCGAAGAGGCGCTGGCCCGGCTGCGGGCCCGCCGCGGCGAAGCCTGACCGTCAGCCCGGCTGCAGGTGGCCTACTTCGAGCGGATCGACGAGCACGTCTTCCGGGCGACCGAGCACGTCAGCGGCGCCTGGGAGACCCAGTTCCAGCACATCGCTCCCGCGCTCGGCCTGCTCGCGCACGCAGTCGAGGCCGACTGCGACGCCCGCCGGAGCGACGGCCTGGTGATCGGCCGCCTCTCCTACGACATCCTGGGCAAGGTGCCGGTCGACGTGGTGCGGATCGAGGTCGAGGTCCTTCGCCCGGGCCGGACCATCGAGCTCGTCCAGGCCACCCTCAGCCATGCCGGGCGCGCCGGCGTGCTGCTGCGGGCGTGGCTGATGCGACCTGGTGACACCGCCGGCCTGCGAGCCACGCCCCTGCCGGCCATCGCCGGCCCGGAGGACATGCCGGCCTGGGATCCGACCACCGTCTGGCCGGGCGGGTTCATCGCCTCCGTCGAGGTCCGCCGCGAGCAGGCCGAGCCCGGCCGGGCCGCCTTCTGGGTGCGCACCCCGCTGCCGCTGATCCGGGACGAGAAGGTCAGCGACCTGGCCAGGATGGCAGGGCTGCTCGACATCGCCAACGGCATGACCGTCCGGGCCAAGCCCACCGAGGTGGCGTTTCCGAACCTCGACCTGACCGCGCACTTCTTCAGCCAGCCGCGCGGGGACTGGGTCGGCTTCGACACCTCGGTCGCCTTCGGCTCCGAAGGGGTCGGCCTGACCACCAGCGTCATCCACGACGTCCACGGAGCCATCGGCGCCAGCGACCAGATCCTCACGGTCCGTCCCGGCTGAGCAGCTGACCTGCTGACCTGCTGACTTGCCACGGGGGACGGGTCAGAGCATCGGACGGCCGTCGGGATGCCGGGGAAGCCCCGAGGCGGCCTCCCGGTCCACCAGCCAGAGCGTCCGGAACCGCCCCCGCGGACCTGCGGAGGGCACCTGCACCCGGCCGGCGCCGCTCAGCGCCAGCGCGACCGCCTGGGCCTTGCCGGCGCCCGAGACCACGAACCAGATCTCGTTGGCGGCGGCCAGGCCCGCGAAGCTGAGCGAGATCCGCAGCGGCGGCGGCTTGGGGGAGTTGCGCACCGCGATCACCGGCCCGGACTCGTCGTAGGCGCTCGGGTGCTCGGGGAACAGCGACGCGCAGTGCCCGTCCGGGCCCACCCCGAGCAGCACCACGTCGAAGTTCGGCAGCACGTCGGGGTCATCGTCGCGCCGGGCCTGGGCCAGCTGCTCGGCGTAGCCGGCGGCGGCCTCGTCCAGATCGGCGTACGGCCCGTCGCTGGCCGGCATCGGGAACAGCCGGGCCGCCTTGAACGGCGGCCGGGAGAACAACAGCCGGTTCGCCG
>NZ_DASVSG010000036.1:0-2693 GCF_036388195.1 Jatrophihabitans sp.
GGTACCGGCTCCAGCGCCGGTTCCGGTGACCGACCAACGGACCGAGGTGCCGGCATGAGCGACTGCACCGAGCGCAGCGAGGGCCAGGAGCGCATGCGAAAGGTAGGCCCGGCATGAGTGCTCTGCTGGAGGTACGCGGGCTGAACGTGGTGTTCTCCGGGTTCCACGCCGTCACCGACCTGGACTTCACCCTGCAGCAGGGCGAGTTGCGGTTCCTGATCGGCCCCAACGGCGCCGGCAAGACCACCCTGATCGACGTCGTCACCGGTCTCACCAAGCCGGCGTCGGGCTCGGTGCGCTTCGCCGGGCAGGAGATCGTCGGCCGGTCCGAGCACGCCATCGTGCGGGCCGGCGTGGGCCGTACCTTCCAGACGTCCGTGGTGTTCGAGGAGCTGACCGTCCTCGACAACCTCGACCTGGCAGCGAGCTTCCGGCGGCCGCTGCCGGCGCTGCTGCGGCGCCGTCGGCGGATCTCCGACGAGGTGGCGGCGGCGCTGGACACCACCGGCCTCGGCGACCTCGCGGACCGCCCGGCCGGGGTGCTGTCGCACGGTCAGCGCCAGTGGCTGGAGATCGGCATGCTGGTGGCTCAACAGCCGCGGTTGCTGCTGCTGGACGAACCGGTGGCCGGGATGAGCCGGGCGGAACGTGAGCGGACCGGTGAACTGCTGCGGCTGGTCGCCCGGGACCATACGGTCCTGGTGGTCGAGCACGACATGGACTTCCTGCGACGGTTCGCCAGCACGGTGACGGTGCTGCACGAGGGCAGGCTGCTGCGGGAGGGCACCGTGGCCGAGGTGCAGGCGGACCCGCGCGTGCAGGAGGTCTACCTCGGGCGCACCCGGGACGAGCTGAGCAAGGAGGTGGCCTGAGATGTTGTCCGTCCAGGGACTGCAGGTGTCGTACGGTCGCGCGCAGGTCCTCTTCGGGGTGGACCTCGAGGCTCCGGCCGGCTCGCTGGTCTGCCTGATGGGTCGCAACGGGGTCGGCAAGACGACCCTGCTAAAGGCCGTGATGGGCGTGCTACCCGTGCGGGCCGGAACGGTGCGTTTCGACGGCCAGGACATCACCCGGATGAAGACGCACGAACGGGTCCGGCTGGGTCTGGGGTACGTGCCGCAGGGGCACGAGACGTTCCCGCAGTTGACCGTCGGCGAGAACCTCCAGGTGGCCCGGGAGGCGGCGCCGAACGCCCGGCCGGGGGCGTTGGACGAGGCGCTGGATCTGTTCCCGGCGTTGCGGGGGTTGCTGCGGCGGCGGGCCGGGTTCCTGTCCGGTGGCCAGCAGCAGCAGCTGGCCATCGCCCGGGCGCTGGTCACCGAGCCGAAGATGCTGCTGCTGGACGAGCCGACGGAGGGGATCCAGCCGTCCATCGTGCTGGAGATCGAGGCGGCGATCCGGTCCCTGCACGAGCAGGCCGGTCTGGCGATCCTGCTGGTCGAGCAGTACCTGGAGTTGGCCCTGCGGCTGGCCGACCAGTTCGTGATCCTGGACGCCGGGGAGGTGGTCCGGGCCGGCGACAGCGAGGAGTTGCACGACGAGTCGGTGCGCCGGCTCCTAGCCGTCTGAGCGGGCGCGCGCGGCAGCGGTTTCAGGCGGACCCGGAGAACGTCGCCCACCTCGATGAGGTGCTGGGCACCGGAGGGCTGCTCCCGGTGTTGCGTTCCCTCGCCCCGGAGGGCGCCGCCACGGCGGAGATGGGGCCGATGACCCTTCCGACGGGTCGGCTGGAGGTCAACGATGGCGATACGGTGACCTTGCAGCTTCGGACCCCTGACGGAAGGACCGTGGATGTGAGCCTGTCGCGACGCGATGTGGGCAAGCTGCTCAGCGGTGGGGCGTTGCGAGCGATCCTGCCCGCCGGGGTTGCTGACCTGGATGCAGCCGAACGCGTCTCGAAGGTGCTGTCCGCGACACGCCGGGTGGACCCGCAAGTGATCAGCTACTTCGAGACGGCGCTGGAGCAGGGGTTCACCGCGGACAAGATGCTCGGTCCGCGGCAGATGCTCGGTCCAGTACACGCGCAGATCGAGGTGCTTGATGAGTTGCGCCGTCACGCCCGGCCCGGCACCACGGAGCCGCTGCTGAGGCTGCTGGCCCGCTACGCCGAATTCGCCGGCTGGCTGCACCAGGACGCCGGAGACGTCACCGCCGCGGTGTGGTGGTCCGACCGCGGCAGCCAGTGGGCGCAGTCCATCGGCGACTATCAGATGGTCGCCTACATGCTGATCCGGCGGTCGAACATCGCGCTCGCCGACGACGACCCGGTGAACGTCGTCGACCTGGCCGCAGCCGCCCGCAAGGTCCCCGGCCCGATCAGCCCCAAATTGCAAGCCCTAGCCGCACAGCAGGAAGCCCGCGGCTGGGCGCTACACGGCGAAGCCGACCAATTCCGTAAACGCCTGGACCTCGCAGCGAACCTGCTACCCGGAATGCGGGCCAGTGCTCCGCCCTTCAGGGCGGGGGTGAAGGCCCGCGCTGGGAGGGCCGCCAAGGCCCGAGCAGTGCCTTAAACCGGGCGGTTCTGCTGCTCGATGTACTGCTTCACGATCGAGAGCGGGGCGCCGCCGACGGAGCCCGCGAAGTACGAGCCCGACCAGAGCTTGTTGGCCCGGTAGTAGTGCCGTCGTAGGTCGGGGAACTCCTGCCGCAACCGGCGGGAGGACACGCCCTTGAGGGAGTTGACCAGCTTC
>NZ_DASVSG010000037.1:0-9402 GCF_036388195.1 Jatrophihabitans sp.
AGCCTGAGCCCGCTTGTCGTCCTCGGGCAGCCAGCGGGCCTGGTCGTGGCTGCTGTAGCCGAAGCAGGAGCTGCCGGTGCTCAGACGTGCTCCTCGGTCCAATCGGCGAACTGCTGGAGGTTCTGCAGCCACATGCCCACCGTGAACTTCAGCTGCTGCCGGCTGATCCCGCCCTCGAAGTCGAAGGCCTGCTCGGCGCAGATCCCGACCAGGCCGTCGTCGGGGAGCACCGTGTACGCCTTGGGGAACAGCTTGCTGCGATTCCAGTCGTCCAGCACCAGGGCCAGCGTCGGCCGCAGCTCCACCTCGAACCTGCGGTTGAGGTAGAGACGCGCCTGCAACACCTCGTCGTCCCGGCCGTAGTGGAAGAAGTAGATGCTGAAGTTCTCCCAGCGCACCGCGAGGTCGCCGTCGTCGTCGATCACCGAGCGCAGCGCGTATTCCTTGAGGATCGACTGCAGCACCTTGTTGTTCGGCAGCACGATCGGGCCCTCGCGGCGCCCGATCGGCGGATCGGCCGATCGACGCTGCTCCACCCCGGCCCGCGCAGCCGCCATGGCCGAGGCGGCGAAGCTACGGAGACGCGTCTGCCAGAGGAGAGGCACGCCGTCGAGGCTACCCGGACTCCCCGCTCGGATCAGCGCGTGTCTCCACTCGGCGCCCGGTTGGCCCGGCCGGCCTCCAGCCGTGCCACCGGCACGCGGAACGGCGAGCAGGAGACGTAGTCCAGGCCGACCTCGTTGAAGAAGTGCACCGACTCCGGGTCACCGCCGTGCTCGCCGCAGACCCCGAGCTTGAGCCCAGGACGCTTGGACCGGCCCTGCTCGACGGCGATCCGCACCAGCGCGCCGACGCCCTCACGGTCCAGCGACTCGAACGGCGACACCCCGAAGATGCCCTTCTCCAGGTAGTGCGAGAAGAACGCCGCCTCGACGTCGTCGCGGGAGAAGCCCCAGGTGGTCTGGGTCAGGTCGTTGGTGCCGAAGGAGAAGAACTCCGCGGACTCGGCGATCTGGCCGGCGGTCAGCGCCGCCCGGGGCAGCTCGATCATGGTCCCGACCAGGAACTCCAGGTGCGCCCCGGTCTCGGTGCGGACGTCCCGGGCGACCTTGATGATGTCGTCCTTGACCGACTCGAACTCCTGCACCGCACCGACCAGCGGCACCATGATCTCGACCCGTGGCACCCCGCCGGCCCTGACCCGCTCGGCGGCCGCCTCCAGGATCGCCCGCGCCTGCATGGCGAACAGCCCGGGGATGACCAGCCCGAGCCGGACGCCGCGCAGCCCCAGCATCGGGTTCTGCTCGTGCAGCTTGTGCACGGCCTGCAGCATCCGCAGGTCACCCTCGCGCGGCTCGCCGCGGGCCTCGGCCACCGCCACCCGGACCGACAGCTCGGTGATGTCGGGCAGGAACTCGTGCAGCGGCGGGTCCAGCAGCCGGATGGTCACCGGCAGCCCGTCCATCGCCTCGAAGATGCCCAGGAAGTCCTCGCGCTGCAGCGGCAGCAGCTCGGCCAGCTGCCGTTCGCGCTCTTCGTCGGTGTCAGCCAGGATCAGCGCCTCGACCAGGGACCGCCGGTCGCCCAGGAACATGTGCTCGGTGCGGCACAGCCCGATCCCCTGGGCGCCGAACCGCCGCGCCCGGGCGGCATCGGCGTCGGTGTCGGCGTTGGCCCGCACCGCCATCGAACGCCCGCCGTCGGCGACCCGCATGATCCGGTGCACCGCGCGGACCAGATCACCGTCATCCTCGGGCCCTACGTTCTCGGGGTCGATCTCGCCCTCGAAGTAGCGGACCACCGGCGAGGCCACCACCGGCACCTCGCCCAGGAACACCTCACCGGTGGTGCCGTCGATGGAGATGACGGTGCCCTCTTCGTAGACCTTGCCGTCGGGGGTGCTGAAGTGCCGCGCCTTGGTGTCGACCTTGAGCTGCTCGGCGCCACACACGCAGGTCTTGCCCATCCCGCGGGCCACCACGGCGGCATGGCTGGTCTTGCCACCCCGGCTGGTCAGGATGCCCTGGGCCGCGATCATGCCGTTGAGGTCGTCGGGGTTGGTCTCCCGCCGGACCAGGATGACCTTCTCGCCGCTGCGGCTCCACTTCACCGCCGTGTAGGAGTCGAAGACCACCTTGCCGACCGCGGCGCCGGGCGAGGCGTTCATGCCCTGGGCGATCTTGGTGTGCGGGGTGGTGTCGTCGAAGTGCGGGAACATCAGCTGCGCCAGCTGCGCCCCGGTCACCCGCTGCAGCGCCTCCATCTCATCGATCAGGCCCTCGTCGATCAGCTGGGTGGCGATCCGGAAGGCCGCCGCGGCGGTGCGCTTGCCGACCCGGGTCTGCAGCATCCACAGCTTGCCGCGCTCGATGGTGAACTCGATGTCGCACAGGTCGCGGTAGTGCTCCTCGAGCTGAGCCATGATGCCCATCAGCTCGTCGTGGCTCTTCTTGTCGATGGTGGCCAGATCGGCCAGCGGCAGGGTGTTGCGGATGCCTGCCACCACGTCCTCGCCCTGGGCGTTCTGCAGGTAGTCGCCGTACTCGCCCTTGGCGCCCGAGGCCGGGTCGCGGGTGAAGGCCACCCCGGTGCCGGAGTCCTCGGACAGGTTGCCGAACACCATCGAGCAGATGTTGACCGCGGTGCCCAGGTCGGCGGGGATCCGCTCCTGGCGCCGGTACAGGATCGCCCGCGGCGCGTTCCAGGAGTCGAACACCGCCCGGACCGCCAGGTCCAGCTGCTCCCGCGGCTCCTGGGGGAACTCCCGGCCGGCGTACTCGACCACCACCTGCTTGTAGGTCTCGACCAGCTTGCGCAGGTCCTCGGCGTCCAGATCCAGGTCGTTGGTGGTGCCCTTGGCGGTCTTGGCCTCGTCCAGCGCGTGCTCGAAGTGGTCGCCGTCGATGTCCAGGACGGTCTTGCCGAACATCTGGATCAGCCGCCGGTAGGAGTCGAAGGCGAACCGCTCGTTGCCGGACTGGGCAGCCAGCCCGCGCACCGACTGGTCGTTGAGCCCGACGTTGAGGACCGTCTCCATCATGCCGGGCATCGAGAACTTCGCCCCGGAGCGCACCGAGACCAGCAGCGGGTCATCGGTCTGGCCGAGCTTCTTGCCCATCCGGACCTCGAGAGCGGCCAGGTGCTCGCTCACCTCGGCCGACAGCTCCGCCGGCTCGCGGCCGTGCTTGAGATAGACCTGGCAGGCCTCGGTCGTGATGGTGAACCCGGGCGGGACGGGCAGCCCCATATTGGTCATCTCGGCGAGGTTGGCGCCCTTGCCGCCGAGCAGCTCCTTGAGCTCCTTGCTGCCCTCGTCGAAGTCATAGACGAACTTTGTCATCGTGCACCACCACACTGTGAGACGGACGATCGTTGCCCCGACCATAGGGGGCGTAAGCGATTGCGGTCAGCAAGTACCGCAATCTGGAGGCCAACGCCACACCGGTTCAGTCCTTGATCCTTTCCTTGACCTGGCGAACGGGGACCGGCGCGCCCGGAACCCCACCCGGCCGGGACACGTACTCGCCGACCCCGACGCAGGTGAACAGCAACGTCACCAGGTCGCCGGACTGGCCCAGCAGCGCCGGCACCTCGCTGTCCAGGAAGGTCATCCCGGACGCGGTCGCGCCGAGGGCGTACGCCGCCAGATGCAGCCGTCCCTCGACCAGGCCGGCCGCGAGCTGCGCGTCCCGGTAGCCCCGGTCGTCCAGTTCGGCGCCGTCGATCGCGCCGATCACCACGTAGCCGGCGTCCGCGGCCAGGTACTGGTCCAGGGCGATCCGCAGCAGCTCGTCGCGCAGCTCGGCCTGCCGCTGCGGGGTATCCAGATCGGGCCACCGGTAGATGCCCGGGGCGGTGTCCTCCACGCCGTGCACCACCACCCAGTGCGGCACCTCGATCCCGCGCATCGCCGCGCGCATCGGCCACTCCAGCAGCCGCCGCGGCAGCCGGGCGTCGCGGTCCATCAGCCGCTGCGAGCCGCGCCGCAGGATCACCTCGTCCAGCGCGGGTGATTCTCCGACGTCGACCAGCACCGGGCCGACCGGCCACGCCGGGCCAGGTTCGTCGCTGTCGCCGGCACGTTGGGCTTGCGTGCAGAGCGGGAATTCGACCTCAGGCAGGAAACCTGGCGTGGCCGGACCGCTGGCTTCGATGGCCGGCGTTCCGTCGCCGAGGCAGACCAGCGCGAGCGGGAACTCGTGCACGCCGTCGGCGCCCACCAGGCGGGTGATCGCGGCATCGGCGAACCGCGTCCGCAGCCGGGGCCGAGCGCCAGCGCTGTCCGCTGCGGCGATCAGCTGGGACAGCGCGGTGCCGGCGTCCCAGTAGAGATGGCGCCAGCCCCGCTCGGCGTAGCGCCACCCGGTCCGCCACGGTATCCCGGTGACGATCAGCGTGCTGGCCGCGCCACCCGCCGCGGGCCCGACCTGCACCAGGGCATGGTCGACGGGGTCATACCAGTGCACCCCGTCCGGCACCCCCTGAACGCCTCTGGTGCTGGCATAGATCTCCAGCGGGAACCGGGCGCCCGCGGAGCCCGCGGCCCGGAACAGGATCTGGCGGCCGGGGCGCTCGCCCGTCCGGACCACGCCCGCGCCGAGGTAGAGGATCCGGCCGAGCTGCGCCGCGTCGAGCGGCCTGCTGGGAACCGGGCTGCCCGCCAGCACGGCGGTGGCGCTGACGCCCGGATCCGGCAGCTCGCGGGGCAACGGCGTCACCGGCAGGCCGGCGGCGTACTCCTTGACCTGCGGCGGGATGGTGGCCAGGTCGTTCGGAACCAGGTCGTGCCGCACCCGGGGGTCATCGACCGGCACGTCCCAGTCCTGATCGGGGGTGTAGGACGTCAACCGGTGCAGCAGCCCCGCTCCGCTCTCGAGATCCATGCGCGTCAGCATGCCAGGCGTCCGGGCCGCCAGCGCTGATCGTTTGAACGTTCAGGACTGACCTCGTCACGACCGCCGGCAATGTCGCGGTCAGCCGCCGGAGTCGTCCAGCTCCGCGCCGAACGGCACCTGGCGGGACTCCCGGTCGGCCAGCCAGCCCTCGGGCAGCGTGACCCGGCGAGCTCCGGTGGTGCGTCCGCGGGGCCGGCCGAGCACCTCGGCGGGAAACGGCTGGCTCTGGTCCAGCTGGGCCAGCAGGCCGGCCAGCTCGTCCAGCCCGGACGCCAGCGCCATCGCGCGGCGAAGCTCGCTGCCGACCGAGAATCCCTTGAGGTACCAGGCCACGTGCTTGCGGAAGTCGGTGACGCCGCGCTCCTCGCCGAGCCAGTCGGCCAGCAGCTCGGCGTGCCGGTACATCGCCGCGGCGACCTGGTCCAGGCCGGGCAGGTTCAGCCGCTGCTCACCGGCGAACGCCGCCGCCAGGTCCCCGAACAGCCAGGGCCGGCCCAGGCATCCCCGGCCCACCACCACGCCGGCGCAGCCGGTCTGGCGCACCATCCGCACCGCGTCGGCGGCCTCCCAGATGTCGCCGTTGCCCAGCACCGGGATGTCGAGCAGCCCGGCGAGCTCGGCGATCGGCTCCCAGGACGCCTGGCCGCCGTAGAAGTCCGCCGCCGTCCGGCCGTGCAGGGCGACGTAGGCCACCCCGGCGTCCTGGGCCAGCAGGCCGGCCTCGCGGTAGGTCAGGTGGTCGGCGTCCACGCCCAGGCGCATCTTGACCGTCACCGGCAGCTGCCCGTCCGCGGCCTTGACCGCCGCGCCGACCAGGTCGGTGAACAGGTTGATCCGCCAGGGCAGGGCGGCGCCGCCGCCACGCCGGGTCACCTTCGGCACCGGGCAGCCGAAGTTCAGGTCGACGTGATCGGCCAGGTCCTCGGCCACGATCATGCGCACCGCGCGGGCCACGATGTCGGGGTCCACCCCGTACAGCTGGATCGAGCGCGGCGTCTCGTCCGCGGCGAAGCTGACCATCCGCAGCGTCTTCGGATTGCGTTCCACCAGCGCGCGGGAGGTGATCATCTCCGAGATGTAGAGGCCCGCGCCGTACTCCCGGCACAGCCTGCGGAACGCCACGTTGGTGATGCCGGCCAGCGGCGCGAGCACCACCGGCGGGTCGACCACGATCCGCTCGCCGATCCGCAGCGGCGGCGCGACCGAGGTCAGGAGGCCGCCGATCTCAGCAGCCGATCAGCCGGGTCGCCAGGTAGTCGGCGACCTTGTCCAGCGCCACCCGCTCCTGGGTCATCGCGTCGCGCTCGCGGATGGTGACCGCATGGTCGTCCAGGGTGTCGAAGTCGACGGTGACGCAGTACGGCGTGCCGATCTCGTCCTGGCGGCGGTAGCGCTTGCCGATCGCCTGGGTCTCGTCGTACTCGATGTTCCAGTGCTGGCGCAGCGCCCCGGACAGGTCCCGGGCGATCGGCGACAGGTCGGCGTGCCGGGACAGCGGCAGCACCGCGACCTTGATCGGCGCCAGCCGCGGATCCAGCCGCAGCACGGTGCGCTTGTCCATGCCGCCCTTGGTGTTCGGCGCCTCGTCCTCGGTGTAGGCGTCGAGCAGGAAGGCCAGCGTCGCCCGGGTCAGGCCCGCGGCCGGCTCGATGACATAGGGCTTCCAGCGCTCGTTCTTCTCCTGATCGAAATAGCTCAGGTCCACCCCGGAGTGCTCGGAGTGGGTGGACAGGTCGAAGTCGGTGCGGTTGGCGATCCCTTCGAGCTCGTCGAACTCCTTGCCGCCGAAGTTGAACCGGTACTCGATGTCGACGGTGCGCTTGGCATAGTGCGACAGCTTCTCCTTCGGGTGCTCGTAGAACCGCATGTTGTCCGGGTTCAGGCCGAGGCCCACGTAGAAGTCCCAGCGCGCCTGCAGCCAGTACTCGTGCCACTGCTCGTCGGTGCCGGGCTCGACGAAGAACTCCATCTCCATCTGCTCGAACTCCCGGGTCCGGAAGATGAAGTTGCCCGGCGTGATCTCGTTGCGGAACGACTTGCCGGTCTGGGCGATGCCGAACGGCGGCTTCTTGCGCGAGGTGGTCATCACGTTGAGGAAGTTGAGGAAGATGCCCTGGGCGGTCTCGGGACGCAGGTAGGCCAGGCCCGACTCGTCCTCGACCGGGCCGAGGTGGGTCTTGAGCATCCCGGAGAACTGCTTCGGCTCGGTCCAGGTGCCGCGGTTGCCGCAGTTGGGGCAGCTGATGTCGGCCAGGCCGTGCTCGGGCAGCCGGCCCTTCTTGGCCTGGTAGCCCTCTTCCAGGTGATCGGCCCGGTACCGCTTGTGGCAGTGCGTGCACTCGGTCAGCGGGTCGGAGAAGGTGGCCAGGTGGCCCGATGCCTCCCAGACGGCCGGGGGCAGCAGCACCGAGGAGTCCAGGCCCACGATGTCGTCGCGGCCGGTGACCATCGACTTCCACCACTGCCGGCGCAGGTTCTCCTTCAGCTCCACGCCGAGCGGGCCGTAGTCCCAGGCCGACCGGGTTCCGCCGTAGATCTCGGCAGCCGGGAAGACGAAGCCGCGGCGCTTCGACAGGCTGACGACGGCGTCATTGCGATCAACGGGCACTGCGATTCTCCATCAGGAACGGGTCGGTACTCCTGGCGTCAGGGTATCGGTAGCCACGACCGGCTTTGTGTCTGCGCCCGGCCGGCGGCGGCTGCGGGCCCGCTCCCACCGGCCGAACACCGCCACCACGACGCCTGTCAGCAGCCAGCCGAGCAGGATGTCGAAGACGTAGTGCTCGGCCGAGTACACCAGGGCGAACCCCATCCCCACGGCATAGAGCGCCAGCAGCGGCCGCCAGCGGCGCTGGACCCGGGGCCAGAAGAACACGCTGAGCAGCGCGGAGATCGCCGCGTGCAGCGACGGCACGGCCGCCACCTGGTTCGACCCGGCCTGGCCCTCGTCGATCAGCGCCTTGGCCTGCGGGATGCCGAGCTTGTTCCAGCCGCGGGTGGCGATGCGCTCGACGTACGGGGCGGCACCGCCCTGGTGGGTGGACATCGGCTCCAGCAGCCCACCGGTGGTCAGGGTGCCGACCTTGGCGTTGATGCAGGGTGGGTCGGACGGGCCGCCGGCCACGTCTTGGGCGGTGCACTGGGAGGCAGCCCAGGGCGGGGCGGCCGGGAAGGCGATGAACCCGGCCAGGCCGATGACCGAGATGGCGACGAACTGGGCGGCGAACCGGCGCCAGGCCACCCGGTCGCGCAGCCACAGCAGCCCGGCCACCACCGGCGGGGCGAGGAAGTAGGAGACGTAGATCAGGCTGACCCCGGTTTCCCACCAGGGCGGGAACGGCTCCTTCAACCGGGCCTGCAGCCAGACGGCGGGATCCGCTCCGAACAGCCAGCGGTCGAAGTCCAGCTGGAGGCGCCACTCGGTGGGCCGGCCGAGCCGTTCGGCCGCTCCCCTGCTGAGGTCATAGGCGACCAGCACCGCCCCGAACGGCAGCCAGTCCCGTGCCACGCTGAGCACGCCGCGGCGCCCGATGCTGGCGGCCAGCAGCCCGGCGCAGACGTAGATCAGCAGCGTGTTGCGGTCGAACGTGATGCCGACCCGGAAGAACCAGTACAGCAGCGCCAGCGCCCAGACCGTGACGGCGGTCCGGCGCAGGATGGTCAGCGTGTCGGTGGTCAGCGATGGACGCCGGCTGGCTCTGCCTGCTGCCGCGGTGTCCGGCTCGGTCGTCGGCTCGGTCGTGGGGTCGGACTCGGTCGTGGGGTCGGACCCGGTCGTGGGGTCGGACTCGGTCGTGGGGTCGGACTCGGTGGTGGGGTTGGACTCGGTCGTCGCCAGGGTCCTCACCTCACCGGTCTCGTCGGGTCTCGTCGGGTCTCGTCGGGCAGCCGCCAGTGGGTCAAAACTACCGGCCACCGGATGCCGGGCCGGTACCGGCGCGGGCGCCCCGCTGGGCGTTACAGCTTGCGGTCGCCCCAATCGGCGTCGTCGGCCCGATCGCTGGCCCGGGCGGTCTCCTGGCCGTCCGGCCCGATCCGCAGCAGCTCCTCGAACGCGCTGGGCTGATCGAGGGCCTGGGACAGCAGCGGCGTGGCGAGCAGCTTGACCTGGTAGCCGCCCAGGCCGCGGCGGTAGGCGCCGACCGACTCCCACTCGGTCAGCAACAGCCAGCTGCCGGCGTCGTCGGTGGCGCGGCCGACCGAGCCACGCAGGTAGCCCGGACGCTCGGCCAGCAGCCGCAGCGCCTGCTCCGCGTCGGACTGGAACTGCTCGGCGGACTGCGCCGGGTCCGGTCGGAACTGCAGCAGCGCGATCACGAGGCGCTGCTCTTGCTGGAGCCGGTGGTGCTGGCATCGATGGCGCCCCCGAACCGGCGGTCCCGCGCGGCGTAGCTGGCGCAGGCGGCCCAGAAATGCCGGCGGTCGAAGTCCGGCCACGGGGTGTCGAGGAACATCAACTCAGCGTAGGCCGACTGCCACAGCAGGAAGTTCGAGGTGCGCTGCTCGC
>NZ_DASVSG010000038.1:0-13088 GCF_036388195.1 Jatrophihabitans sp.
AGACACTTCCCTCCGCGCTGAGCGCCAACCGCCAACCGCTGAGCGCCAACCGCCAACCGCTGAGCGCCAACCGCCAACCGCTGAGCGCCAACCGCCAACGCCAACCGAGGCGACGACGATGTCAGCCCGGTTCGCCAGGCGGCAGCCAGGCCCCTCCCGGGGCCAGGCAACCGGGAGCAGACCTACTCCGGCAGCAGGGCCTTGCGGCGGGCGACCTCCGCCTCGGCCTTGGCGATCCGCTGCGGATCCCCGGACGCCTGTGCCTTGGCGAGCTTGGCCTCCGCCTCGTTCAGCCGTTCCTTCAGCTGTGCCAGGAACGGATTCGAGTCGGTGGCGCCGCGCTTCCACTCGGCATCGAGGGCCTCCCGGACCCGCTGCTCGGCGGCGCGCATCCTCGCCTCGACCCGCTGCATGGCATCGCGCGGCACGTGCCCCAGCGCTTCCAGCTTCTCCTGCAGGTCCCGCAACGCCACCTGCGCCTGCCGCGGATTGCTCACATCCAGCGTCGCGGCTTCGGCGATGATGGCTTCCTTCTCCTTCAGGTTCTGGCTCTGCTCGGCGTCCCGCTCGGCGAAGACCGCCGACCGCCGCTCGAAGAACACGTCCTGCGCCGCCCGGAACCGCTTCCACAGCGCGTCCTCGGTGTTGCGGTTGGTCCGCGGCGCGGCCTTCCACTCGTTCATCAGCTCTTTCAGCGCCGCCGAGGTCTCCCGCCAGTCCTCGGAGGTGGACAGCTGCTCGGCCTGGGCGACCAGCTTCTCCTTGATCGCCTTGGCGGCGTCGCGCTCGGTGTCGAGGGTCGCGAAGTGGCTGCCGCGCCGCTTGCCGAAGGCGTCGCGGGCGGCGGCGAACCGCTTCCACAGCGCGTCGTCGGTCTTGCGGTCGATGCCCTTGATCAGCTTCCACTCCTCGACGATGGCGCGCAGCCGGTCGCCGGCGACCTTCCACTGGGTGGAGCTCTCCGCGATGGTCTCCGCCTCGGCCGCCAGGGCTTCCTTCTTGGCGATCGCCTCGGCGCGGGCGGCGTCGCGAGCCTCGGCCTGCTCGCCCATCTTCGCGTCCGCCGCGGTGATCAGGCTGACCAGTTGGGCATCCAGCGCAGCCAGGTCGCCGACCGCTTGGACCGTCGGCAGCGAGGCGTGCAGGGTCATGGCCTGGGACTTGGTCGCCTTGGGATCGCCGGCGCCGGATTCGAGCCGCTTCGCGAGCAGGTTGATCTCCGTCTGCAGGTCCTCGAACCTGCGGACGTAGTAGGCTAGGCCGGCTTCGGCGTCGCCTGCCTGCCAGGAGCCGACCTGCCGCTCCCCATCGGCGGTCCTGACGAACACCGCCCCTGCCTCGTCGATACGTCCCCATTCCGAACTCATATCCAGCATTAGACACGACCGGGGACGGCTACGGTGCAGCCGGATAGCCTCTTGCAACGTGACTGACACCGACACAAGCCCGACCGGCCCTCCGGTGGTGGCGATCGTCGGACCGACCGGGACCGGCAAATCCGATCTCGGCGTGGCGCTGGCCCGGCGCATCGGCGGGGAGATCATCAACGCCGACTCGATGCAGCTCTACCGGGGGATGGATATCGGCACCGCCAAGCTGAGCCCGGCCGAGCGCGGCGGCGTCGTCCATCACCTGCTCGACATCTGGCCGCTGACCAAATCCGCGGCCGTCGCCGAGTACCAGAAGCTGGCCCGGGCCGCGATCGCCGACATCGCCGGGCGCGGCCGGGTTCCGGTGCTGGTCGGCGGCTCCGGGCTCTACGTCCGGGCCACCCTGGACCGCCTGGAGTTCCCCGGTGAGTCGCCGGCGATCAGGAGCCGGCTGGCCGCCGAGCTGGCCGAGGCCGGCCCGGCCGCCCTGCACAGCCGGCTGGCGCGGCTGGACCCGGCCGCCGCGATGGCGATCCTGCCGTCCAACGGCCGCCGGATAGTCCGGGCGCTGGAGGTCATCGAGCTCACCGGCGGCCTCTTCACCGCCCGGATGCCGGGCTTCGAGTCGATCTACCCGACGGTCCAGATCGCCTTGGAGCACCCGGATCTGGAGAACCGGGTGCGGCGGCGGGTGGACCGGATGATGGCCGCCGGCCTGCTCGACGAGGTGCGCCGGCTGCTGCCGCTGGGGTTGCGCGAGAGCCCCACCGCGGGCAAGGCGCTGGGCTACCAGCAGCTGCTGGCGGTGCTCGACGAGCACGGCGAGCTGCGCGGCAACCTCGACGACGCCGTCGAGCTGACGGTCCGGGCCACCTGGCGGTTCGTCCGCCGGCAGCGGTCCTGGTTCCGCCGGGACCCGCGGCTGCGCTGGCTGGACGCGGCGGCTCCGGACGTTCTGGACACCGCGCTGGCGCTGTTGCCCGCTAGGCTTGGCTCGTGAACCGCGTGCTGCCTGTCATGAAGGGGCATGGCACCGAGAACGACTTCGTGGTGCTGCCCGACCTCGAAGCGACGGTGTCGATGTCGCCGTCGATGGTGCGGGCGTTGTGCGACCGGCGGGCGGGCATCGGCGCCGACGGCGTGCTGCGGCTCACCCGGACGGCGCTGGCCACCGAGCCCGACGTGCTGGCCCAGGCCGACGTCGCCGAGTACTTCATGGACTACCACAACGCCGACGGCTCGATCGCGGAGATGTGCGGCAACGGGCTGCGGGTGTTCGCCCGGTACCTGGAGCAGGTCGGGCTGGCCGAGACCGGCGGCAGCGTCACGGTGGCGACCCGCGGCGGCCCCAAGGCGCTCAGCTTCGACGGCGAGCACATCACCGCCGACATGGGGCCGGCGACCGTCCGTCCGGAGCGTCCCCGGGTCAGCGCCGCCGGCCTGGACGGCGAGTACGAGGCGGTGGCCCTGGACCTGCCCAACCCGCACGTGGTGGTGGAGCTGGCCTCGGCAGATGATCTCGCGGCCCTGCGGCTGACCGAGCCGCCGCAGGTCCGGCCGGGCCTGCCGGACGGCCAGAACGTCGAATTCGTGGTGCGTACCGGGCCTGACCGGGTGCGGATGCGGGTGTACGAGCGCGGCTCGGGCGAAACCCGCTCGTGCGGCACCGGGATCTGCGCCGTGGTGGCGGCGGTGGCCGGGGCGCAGGCCGGCCAGGAAGCGGGCTCGGCGGGTTCGGGTTCGGCCTCGGGCCCGGGCTCGGGCTCAGGTTCGGGTTCGGGTTCGGGTTCGGGTTCGGGTTCGGGGGAGTGGACGGTCGAGGTGCCGGGCGGTGAGTGCCGGGTGTGGTGGAACGCCGAGGGCAACATGATGCTCTCCGGCCCGGCCGTCCTGGTCGCCAGCGTCGAGCTGTCACCGGAGTGGCTCGCAACACACCGCTGAGGCGCCCGGTTGAGGCGCTCGAGCGAAATTGTTTCGCGCTCGCGCGCGTTTGGCTGTCACCATGGATGTAATGACTGCTTACCGACGAAACGAAGCTTCCGCCGAATCCGTTGATCCGGCCGACGACGCCCACTACCTTTCCCCCGCCGCCGAGGCCGACGGGTCCATCCAGCTCGACTATGTCGATGAAACCGATGTCGATGAAACCGATGTCGATGAGGCCGAGACCGACGAGGCCGACGCCGCGGAGCTGGACGAGTTGGACTACACCCTCGGCGAGTACGACCTCTCCGAGCGCGCGGCGTTGCGCCGGGTCGCGGGGCTGTCCACCGAGCTCACCGACATCACCGAGGTCGAGTACCGGCAGCTGCGGCTGGAGCGGGTCGTCCTGGTGGGTGTCTGGACCACCGGCACCCTGACCGAGGCCGAGAACTCGATGCACGAGCTCGCCCGGCTGGCCGAGACCGCGGGCTCCGAGGTGCTCGACGGGCTGGTGCAGCGCCGCGACCGGCCGGACCCGGCCACCTACATCGGCTCGGGCAAGGCCAAGGAGCTGCGTGACATCGTCGCCAGCACCGGCGCCGACACCGTCATCTGCGACGGCGAGCTGACCCCGGGGCAGCTGCGGCAGCTGGAGCAGGTCGTCAAGGTCAAGGTGGTCGACCGCACCGCGTTGATCCTCGACATCTTCGCCCAGCACGCCCGCTCCCGCGAGGGCAAGGCCCAGGTGGAGCTGGCCCAGCTGCAGTACCTGGTGCCCCGGCTGCGTGGGTGGGGTGAGTCGCTGTCGCGCCAGGTCGGTGGCCGGGCGGCCAACGGCGTCGGGATCGGCGGCCGCGGGCCGGGTGAGACGAAGCTCGAGATCGACCGCCGGCGGATCACCGCCCGGATGGCGAAGCTGCGCAAGGAGATCTCGGGCATGAAGACCGCCCGGGACGTCAAGCGCTCCCGGCGCAACAACAACGAGGTGCCCTCGGTGGTGCTGGCCGGCTACACCAACGCCGGCAAGTCCTCGTTGCTCAACCGGCTCACCGGCGCCGGCGTGCTGGTGGAGAACGCCCTGTTCGCCACCCTGGACCCGACGGTCCGGCGTGCCGAGACCGCCGACGGCCGGGTGTACACGCTCTCGGACACGGTGGGCTTCGTCCGGCACCTGCCGCACCAGCTCGTCGAGGCGTTCCGCTCGACGCTGGAGGAGGTGGCCGCGGCCGACCTCATCGTGCATGTCGTGGACGCCTCCGATGAGGATCCGGAGGCCCAGATCCGGGCGGTGCGGGAGGTCCTGTCCGACATCGACGCCCTTGGCGTGCCGGAGCAGATCGTGTTCAACAAGGCCGACGCCGCCGACGCCGAGACCCAGCTGCGGTTGCGCAGCCTGGTGCCGGACGCGTTGTTCGTCTCGGCCCTGACCGGCGCCGGGATGGCCGAGCTGGCGAGCCTGATCGAGGCCAGGCTGCCTCGTCCGGACCGCTCGGTGCAGGTGCTGCTGCCCTACACCCGCGGCGACCTGGTGGCCCGGATCCATGCCGACGGCGAGGTGCTCTCCGAGGAGCACACCGGCGACGGCACCCTGATCAGCGCCAGGGTGCGTCCGGACCTGGCCTCGGCGCTGGCGGAGTTCGCGGAATTGGCGGCGGCTGCCCCGGCCGGCGAGCGGTCAACCGGTGTTTGACCCGATGCCCGCGTAGGCTTGGCTCCAGTTGGTGCCTCAAAGCTGCGTTAGGGAGAGTAATTATGACTGGCTGGACGTCGCCGTCGCACTGGGTGATCATCGCACTGCTCGTGCTGGTGCTCTTCGGATACAAGAAGTTGCCAGAGATGTCGCGCTCGGTCGGCCGGTCGCTGCGGATCTTCAAGACCGAGATCAAGGGCATGGACGCCGACGACGCGGCTCGCAACTCGGCTGAGACCGGTACGCCCGGCGCCGCCCAGCCGCAGGCCGTCACCCCGCCCGCGGTCAGCTCTCCGGTCGTCGCCCCGCCCGTCGTCACCCCGCCGCCGGTGACCCCCTCGGCCGTCGCCCCGGTTACCCCGGCGCAGACCACCCCGTCCGCTGCCGAGGAGACCTCCCAGCGGACCCAGGCCTGAGCCTGTTCCGCCGCAAGGCCTGACGAGCCGGGGGACCGGCCGGTCAGGCCTCGCGGCAGCCCGTCAGACCTTGCGCAGCACCGCCACCACCCGGCCGAGGATGGTCGCCTCGTCGGCCGGAATCGGTGAGTACGCCTCGTTGTGCGGCATCAGCCAGGCATGGCCGTCCCGGCGCTGCAACGTCTTGACGGTCGCCTCGCCCTCGATCATGGCCGCGACGATCTCGCCGTTGGCGGCGTCGGGCTGCTGGCGCACCACCACCCAGTCGCCGTCGGCGATCGCGGCATCCACCATGGAGTCACCCCGGACCCGCAGCAGGTAGAGGGTGCCTTCGCCGACCAGCGTCCGTGGCAGCGGGAAGACGTCCTCGACCACCTGCTCGGCCAGGATCGGGCCACCGGCGGCGATCCGGCCGATCAGGGGCACCATCACCGCCTGGGGGGCGTGGGCGTTGAGCGCGTCGTCGTCGGCCGGATGCAATCCCGTCGGACGGGTGATCGGCTCGTCCTGGTCCTCGGGGGACCGGACGTCCAGCGCGCGGGGCTTGTTCGGGTCCCGCCGGATGAAGCCCTTCTGCTCCAGGACGGCGAGCTGGTGGCTGACGCTGGAGGTGGACTGCAGCCCGACGGCGTCACCGATCTCGCGCATGCTCGGCGGGAAGCCGCGCTGCTGGACGGTGTTGCGGATGACGCTCAGGATGGTGCGCTGGCGCGCGGTCAGCCCGTCGCCGCGGTCATGGTCGGGAAATTCGGCGATGGTGCTGTTCCTCGGGCGTCCCGGTCCTCGTCTGGTCGGTGGCTTGGGCGGCTTGGGCACCGGAGTCTCCCTTGTCTGTGCTGGCCTGCTGGCCTGATCTGCGTGCGCTGGGGGCGGTTCCCCAGCTGCGTTGTCGGTGAAGGACGAGCGTGCCGACGGTAGCGCCGCAGGAGTAACGATTCAAACACCTGTTCGAATCGGCGTGTCGCCAATCTGGTTTCTGTCGGAGGCTTGTAGTAGACATCCATGCAGAGATCCGATCGAAAGAATGTTCGACCAGTACAGCGTAACTGGCCACCCGGTCAGCTGGAGTGAGGAGCCCGACATGTCAGTCGCAACCGAATGTCCCCCGGTGGTGTCCGTTCCCGCCGGGGCACGGCAACTGCCGCGCGGCGGCGCATCCAGCGTGCCCGCCGCTCCGGCGGCCCGGCCCCGGCTGCGGCTGGTGCCGCCGGTCGAAGGCCCACAGGCGCTCCGTCGCCGGCCTGCGGGAGCGCGTGGCGCCGGCCTGCGCCGGCGGCCGGCTGCCTGCGCGGTTCCGCCGGCACGGCTGGTCGAGGCCGGCATCGGCGCCGGGCAGTTCGAGGCCCGGCCGGTCCGCCTGACCCGGCGGGGCGTGATCGTGGCCGCGCTCGGCGTCGCCCTTGCCGGCGGTCTGCTGCTGCTGACGGCCTACCTGTCGGCAGGCTCGGCGGTGGCCCCACCGCCGGTCGCGCCGGGGGCCGTCGTCACGGTTCAGCCCGGCGACACGCTCTGGTCGATCGCCGGCCAGGTGGCGCCGGGCCGCGATCCACGTCGGGTGGTCGAGCAGATCCGGCGGTCCAACCACCTCGACTCGGTGTCCTTGACTCCTGGCCAAACCCTCAAGGTCGGCTAAAGGTTGAACTTGTTCTTCGGCCCTCCTGTGGACCGCGGCTACGGCGTCTCAATTCATGTCGTGGCGCTACTTGCGGAAGAAGTGGGGACGCTCTAACGTTCTACATGTAGTAGTTACACGCATGTACTTCGTCCACAAGTTGGGGTTTGGTAGTCCACAGGCCATCAACATGAAGGGGCGGGCCATCCACGGCGCGTCCCCAGGTTGTTGACAGGTCCCTGTTGATAAAGCCCCTCCAGCAGCATGCACGCAGCTCGGCGGAGCCATTCGTACCGCACACCGGTTTAACGTTGGGAGTCATCGCATGCGCTGCCCGTACTGCCGCTACCCCGATTCGCGGGTGGTGGACTCTCGCGAGCAGGACGAGGGCCAGGTCATCCGGCGCCGTCGCAGCTGCCCGGAGTGCGGCAAGCGCTTCACCACCGTCGAAGAGGCGACCCTGGCGGTCATCAAGCGCAGCGGGGTGACCGAGCCGTTCAGCAGGCAGAAGGTCGTCAGCGGGGTGCGCCGGGCCTGTCAGGGCCGGCCGGTCGACGAGGACGCGCTGGCCCAGCTCGCCCAGGCGGTCGAGGAGGCCATCCGGGCCACCGGCGCGGCCGAGGTGCCCGCACCCGAGGTCGGCCTCGCCATCCTCGGGCCGTTGCGGGCGCTGGACGAGGTGGCCTACCTGCGCTTCGCCAGCGTGTACCAGTCCTTCAGCTCCATCGAGGATTTCGAGAAGGCGATCAGCGAGCTGCGCGCCGAGCACCGCACCGCCGGGACCGGCGAGGCCGACGAGCCCGCGCCAGCCCGGCCGCCCGCCGCGACCCGGCAGGCATCACCACAGCAACCACACGGGATCACCAAGGAAAAGGGGCACAGCGGGTTATGACCGAAGTTGTCGAAGGCGGGTCCAGCGGCAGTTCTTCCTCGAGTGCGAAGAACGCCGGCAAGCCGGCTGGTTCCAAGCACGGCGGAGACCCCCGCGCGTTGAAGGTCACCGCGAAGGACCAGCCGGTGTACCCCGCCAACGGTCTGGTCATCGAGCGTGTCTACACCAGTGAGGGCATCCACCCCTTCGACGAGGTGGACTGGGAACGCCGCGACGTGGTCATGACCAACTGGCGGGACGGCTCGGTCAACTTCGAGCAGCGCGGCGTCGAGTTCCCCGAGTTCTGGTCGGTCAACGCCGCCAACATCGTCACCACCAAGTACTTCCGCGGCGCGGTCGGCTCCGAGCAGCGCGAGTGGTCGCTCAAGCAGCTCATCCACCGGGTGGTGCACACCTACCGGGTCGCCGGCGAGGAGTACGGCTACTTCCGCTCGGCCGCCGATGCCGAGATCTTCGAGCACGAGCTGACCTGGATGCTGCTGCACCAGGTGTTCAGCTTCAACTCGCCGGTCTGGTTCAACGTCGGCACCAACTCCCCGCAGCAGGTCAGCGCCTGCTTCATCCTGGCCGTCGACGACACCATGGACTCGATCCTCAACTGGTACCGCGAGGAGGGCCTGATCTTCAAGGGCGGCTCCGGCGCCGGGCTCAACCTGTCGCGGATCCGGTCGTCGAAGGAGCTGCTGTCCTCCGGCGGCACCGCTTCCGGCCCGGTCAGCTTCATGCGCGGCGCGGACGCCTCGGCCGGCACCATCAAGTCGGGCGGCGCCACCCGGCGGGCCGCGAAGATGGTCGTGCTCGACATCGACCACCCCGACATCGTCGAGTTCGTCGAGACCAAGGCCCGCGAAGAGGACAAGATCCGGGTGCTGCGCGACGCCGGCTTCGACATGGACCTCGGCGGCGCCGACATCACCTCGGTGCAGTACCAGAACGCCAACAACTCCGTCCGGGTGACCGACGAGTTCATGCGCGCCGTCGAGGAGGGCCGCCAGTTCGGCCTGCGGTCCCGGTCCACCCACGAGGTCATCGAGACCATCGACGCCAAGCAGCTCTTCCACCAGGTCGCCAAGGCCGCCTGGGAGTGCGCGGACCCGGGGATCCAGTATGACGACACCATCAACGACTGGCACACCAACCCCGAGTCGGGCCGGATCACCGCATCCAACCCGTGCTCGGAGTACATGAGCCTGGACAACACCTCGTGCAACCTGGCCTCGCTGAACCTGATGAAGTTCCTCGGCTCTGATGGCGCCGGCAATTCCTTCGACGCGACCAAGTTCGTCAAGGCCGTCGAGCTGATCATCACCGCGATGGACATCTCGATCTGCTTCGCCGACTTCCCGACCGAGGCGATCGGCGTCAACACCCGCGCCTACCGCCAGCTCGGCATCGGCTACGCCAACCTCGGGGCGCTGCTGATGGCCTCGGGGCTGGCCTATGACTCCGACGCCGGCCGGGCGATGGCCGCCGCGATCACCTCGCTGATGACCGGCACCGCCTACCGCCGCTCGGCAGAGCTGGCCGGCGTGGTCGGCCCGTACGACGGCTTCGCCCGCAACGCCGAGGGCCACGCCCGGGTGATGCGCAAGCACGCCGCCGCAAACGACAGCGTCCGGCACTTCCACGAGACCGACAAGGCGGTGCTGGCCCGGGCGACCGAGGAGTGGGCGTCCTGCCTCAAGATCGGCGCTGCCAACGGCTGGCGCAACGCCCAGGCCTCGGTGCTGGCGCCGACCGGCACCATCGGCCTGATGATGGACTGCGACACCACCGGCATCGAGCCGGACCTGGCGCTGGTCAAGTTCAAGAAGCTGGTCGGTGGCGGCTCGATGCAGATCGTCAACCAGACGGTGCCGCGTGCGCTGCGGGCGCTGGGTTACCAGCAGGAGCAGATCGAGGCGATCGTCGAGTTCATCGCCGAGCACGGGCACGTGCAGGACGCGCCCGGACTCAAGCTCGAGCACTACGACGTCTTCGACTGCGCGATGGGAGCGCGGGCGATCAAGGCCATGGGCCACGTCC
Source organism: Jatrophihabitans sp. (assembly GCF_036388195.1). Taxonomy (GTDB): domain Bacteria; phylum Actinomycetota; class Actinomycetes; order Mycobacteriales; family Jatrophihabitantaceae; genus Jatrophihabitans_A. The sequence continues at coordinate 9,929 of NZ_DASVSG010000038.1, forward strand.
GGATGATGGCCGCCACCCAGCCGTTCCTGTCCGGCGCGATCTCCAAGACGGTCAACCTGCCGGAGTCGGCCACCATCGACGACATCGCCGATGTGTACTTCCAGGGTTGGAAGCTGGGCCTGAAGGCGCTGGCGGTCTACCGCGACAACTGCAAGGTGGGCCAGCCGCTGTCGGCCGGCAAGGAGGCCAAGAAGGCCACGTCGGCGCCCGACCCGGTCATCGAGCACCGGCCGATCCGCAAGCGGCTGCCCAAGTCGCGGCCGTCGCGCACGGTGTCCTTCGCCGTCGGTGGCGCCGAGGGGTACCTGACCGCCGGCTCCTACCCCGACGACGGGCTCGGCGAGGTCTTCCTCAAGCTCGGCAAGCAGGGCTCGACGCTGGCCGGTGTGATGGACGCCTTCTCGATCGCGATCTCGGTCGCGCTCCAGCACGGCGTGCCGCTGGAGACCTACGTCTCGAAGTTCACCAACATGCGCTTCGAGCCGGCCGGCCTCACCGATGACCCGGACATCCGGATGGCGCAGTCGATCGTGGACTACATCTTCCGCCGGCTGGCGCTGGACTACCTGCCCTTCGAGACCCGCAGCGCGCTGGGCATCTACACCGCCGAGGAGCGGGCCCGGCAGCTGGACACCGGCAGCTACGCGCCGACGGAGGACGATCTCGACGCGATGGCCCAATCGGTCCCGGTGACCGAGCCGAAGCCGGCGGTCAAGCCCGAGTCGGCCTCAGCGGTGCACAGCTCCACCGAGCTGCTGGAATCGATCATCGGCACCTCGGCGGACGCCCCGCTCTGCATGAACTGCGGGACCAAGATGCGTCCCGCCGGCTCCTGCTTCGTCTGCGAGGGCTGCGGCAGCACGTCCGGCTGCAGCTGAAGACCACCTATCTCGTCTCCCCTTGGCCGGCCGGCTACACGGCGACCCGAGAAGGACGGAAGCAACTACGGTGCTGTGCCCCCTAGATCCGCGGGGTCAAAGGGCCACAGCACTCAAGGCAGTGGCATCCTCCGACCCGGGCGGCAATGGTGCAGCGCCTGCTCGTCAAGTACGGCGTTACCCCGAACGGGAGGAAAGGGCAGTCGAGCTCGTGTTCGAGCATGCCGAACCTATGCGAGTGTTCGTGACTTGTGAGGATCAGCCTGTTCGACCACGAGGGGGAGGGCTCAGCACGTGAGTTGGTTCCGTCGACCCGACCGACACACACCTCTGGGCGAACCGCCGCCCGGCCGCCAACTCCCGCGCGACCGTGGACGGCTCTATGCCGACGATCCCATCGACAGCAGTGACCAGGACGACTTGGACCGCGGGCGCCTCGCCGCGCAGCTGACTCGCTCGATCGAGGCGGTCTCAAATCAGACGGAGAGCGCGGTCGTGAGTCTTGTCGGCCCTTGGGGCAGTGGCAAGACCAGCCTTCTGCGAGCGATCGAGTCACAACTGTCAGCCAAAGGCTGGCATCTTGCGCGGCACAATCCTTGGTCTTACTCCTCCTACGAGACCGCCGTGGCCGGTTTCTTCTCCGAGCTCCGACACGCAGTGCCGGACGAAGTGCTCGGCACAGGCAGACGAGAAGTCTTCGGCGAATGGGCAGCCCGGCTGGCTCCAGCCGGCGCGGTGGGTGGCCTTGTTGGGATCGATGCCACCGGGGCTCTGAACCAAGTGGCTTCGCTCATCACTGGTGATCGCAGCCCCGAGAAGTTGCGATCCATGGCGGCAGAGGCGCTGGTGGCGCTGGAGCACCCTGTGCTTGTTGTTCTCGACGATCTCGACCGTCTTGAGCCGGGGGAGCTGCTCCTCACCTTCAAGCTAGTGAGGCTGCTTGGTCGATTGCCGAACGTTTACTACCTCCTTGCCTACGACGAAGCCACTCTGGCCGACGTTCTCGCGCGTACTCAACTCATCGGGGAAGGTTCTGCACGCGCCCAGCAGTACTTGGAGAAGATGGTTCAAGTTCGGCTAGACATCCCTCCGTTGTTACCCGAGCAGCAGCTCGCACTCGTCAACCGGGGGATCGACGATCTTTGCGCGACACACCAGATCGAGCTAGGGCCGCACGAGCACGTTCGGCTGCAAGAGGCGTGGACGGAATGCCTCGCCAAGTACCTGGACCAGCCGCGCGCGATCAAGCGCCTTTTCACACAAGTTGATGCTCTGTGGCCCGAGGTTGCGGGGGAAGTCGACTTCGTCGACTTCTTCCTGGTTACGTTCCTGCGGACTTTCGAGCGCGGTGTCTACGACCTTGTGATCGAGAACCGAAACGAACTCCTGCGCGGCGCCACCTTCTCACTGTACGAACGACGCGGCGAAAGTAACGGGGACCGCTGGAACCGCTGGCAGAGCTTCGTCAAGAGTCGTGGAGCGCGGTACCCCTCCGGGGTTGCGCTGCTGCTGTCTGAACTCTTCCTATACCTCCGCGGTGCCCGCGAGAACACATCCTACTCGAGCGATTACCGGGACGACGTCCGGCGACGCCGCGGTCTCGACAGTGAGGAGTTCTTCGACAGGTACACCCAGGTCGGCGTCCCGGCGAGCGACCTATCTGACCAGCTGGTAGCTGCGGCCGTCGCGGAGTTGGAGGACCCCGAAGCGGGTCCTTCCCTCGCGCTGATCGAGGAATGGTTCCAGAGGGATGCCGCGAAGGTCACGAGAAAACTCGACCGTAGCGACCGGGTCCGTCCGCTGCCTGCTCGCACGGCGTTGCGGTTGCTCGGCGAGCACTACCTGAATGCGATGGATCAGAAGTCCGGCTTCCTCGGCATGTCGCCCGACTACGGGATGCTTTCTCTGGCGACACGCATCTGCGACCGAGGAGAGCCGGACGACGTGCTCGTTTTACTACAAGAGCTCGTGACATCAGGTGCCGCTGGCTTGGCTCTCGCCGCCGATGTTGTCCAGAAGGCGACGTACAGCGATGAGCAAGACGTAGACAGGCCCTGGCTCAAGCAGGCCACCGAACTTGTTGCTGCGGCGATCGAAAGCCACCTCAGGGCTGCTGCCAACGTACCGCTAGATCAGTCACCACGGCTGGTCCGGTTTATGTATGCCTATCGGCACCTGCGCGGCGTTGACGCAGCGCGCCAACTGAACTGGACACTCATCGAGTCTTCTGACTGGGATCTAGCGGATTTCCTAGCGCTGCTGGTGCCGATCGGCACCAGCAG
>NZ_DASVSG010000039.1:0-12344 GCF_036388195.1 Jatrophihabitans sp.
CTGCTGGTGCCGATCGGCACCAGCAGCAACGGAAGACGAACGTGGGTCTCTATGGGTGAGTTCCAGGTAGGCGACGTCGATGCGCTGCTTGGCATCGACAGGGTCCTTGAGGCGCTGCCCGACAGTGGCGATGAACCGACATCGGACTACGACTTGTCCTGGGAGCGACGCCGGGCGGGAGTTACTCTCGCCGATCGAAGACGGTATGCACTTGGTGTGGGGGCCAGGATTCGCAGAGAGCGGGCTCAAGCGGCGGCGGCTGATTCCGAACCCGCTCCTCCTGCGTCGGAGGATCCCCCTGCGTGAATCGGTCAAGCCCTTAGTCTTTTGATTGGCTGTCTGTCGAGCTCGTCATCGCGCCGTGAACCGTCTCAGCCGACTGGGTGGAGCCGCGGCTCTGCGACTGACAGATCCTTCCCGACCACCGCCCGTCGAAATCGGCGGCGTCGCCCCACCCGGTTCGGTCGCGCCAGGGAGCCAGATCCACACGAACGCGGTGTCCGGGGCAGCCTTGACTCCGATGCTGGGCATCGTGCGCTCACCACCCGGCTCAAAAGTCGTCGTCGATCGGGGTGGCAGGTCCCCGCATCCGTGCTGGCAGTAGAGCCAGGCGGTCCCGTTGGCGCGACACCAGCTCGGGCAGCTCAGCCGGGCGGGCACCGTACAGGTCGATGCCGAGGATGGTGGCCAGCTCAAACATCGTCCCGATCGCGACCGTCGGTGTGCCGGCCTCGGCGGCCCGTACGGTTATCCGCGAACCCCCCGCGCGTTCGGCGAGCTCGTTGATGGTCCAGCGCCTCTCGCGTCGGGCGCGCGCGATCTCTAGGCCGAGGACATGTGTGGCGTCCAAAGTCTGCCGCGAATGGGTGCGAGCCACGCTCTCTGAGCCCTCCTCTGGCTCCTGTAGCAGCCCTTAGACGTTTAAAAGCAGTCCTAACATCCAATGCGCATAGATTCCCTTATCCGTATGTGCTTCTCAGGGCCCAATCAGCGGCGGGTCAGGCCGGGCTCCACCGATCCCCGTCCCACCGCCACCGCGCCGGTCCACCCACGGCCTCAAGGACATCGGCAAGCCAGAACGTCGCATCCGGAGGCCACCCGGCCAGCACGGTCGCGGTGTCGCCGTCCACCGGCAGGGCCCGTCCGGCGGTGGTCAGGTAGCCGGCGACCGTCAGGTGGACCGCGTCCCAGTCGTCGGCGACCGCGGGCCAGTCCGGCATCGCCCAGCGGCCGTCCCGGCCGGTCGTGCGCCACCAGTCGCCGCGCTTGGCCGTCGCCGTGACCTCCAACGGGTACCGGCGAACCATCTCCACCCAGTCCTGCGGCCCGCGCAGCTCCAGGACCCGTACCTCGGACGCCGGACGGACCTGCCAGGACGTCGCGGTGCTCCAGCCGAACGCGTCCTCCACCCAGACCAGCCCGACCGGCAGCGGCGGCTGCCCGAAGGAGCGGGCGGTGTGCGCCCCGGGGTTGGCCATCGGCGCCGACCACCAGGCTCCGCTGATGGTCCTCCAGTCGAGCGCACGACCTGCCGAGTCCTCGAAGGGCTGGCTGTCTGCGTGGAAGGCGTCGAGGGTGTCCACGGCTTCCCGCAACCCGGTCAGCTGTGGCTCCTGCGCGGACTCGGCAGCATCGAAGACGACCAGGTGCTGATCGCCGGCATCGACCGGGCTGCTCCACCAGCTCATCGCCGGGCTGGACGCCAGCGCCTCGGCGGCGGCGCGGATCCCGGCCAGTCCCGGGCCGGACCGCAGATTCACGTCGGCGTCGTGCGGAGGCTGCCAGTACATCGCCCAGGCGCAGGCTTCGGCGACCGCCTGGAACGCTGCCCGGTCGTCGACCAGCGTCGGGCGCGAGGCGCCGGCGAGCTGCTGGAACTCCTGGCAGAGCCGGCGCCCGCGCGGTCCGAGGAGGAGGTCGCCGGCGTCCACCCGGCCATTCTGGCGCCCAGCCGCACGCTGCCCCCGGACGGAGCGCTGAACAGCGCGTTCCTGCCCGAGCGGCCTCCGCCGCTGTTCAAGTCCTCGCCCCGCTCGCCGAAGGGAAGTAAGTGCCGAGAGCACGGTCCGTCCCGCGCGGACGGGCTTCGGCCCTCGGTACCGATTTCGGTGTTCGGTACCCACGCGTGTATCGAGCACGTAAGGTAACCGTGTTTGTACTCAGTGTGATATATAGCGAGGAGTGCCATAGATGTCGCACGATCTCAGCCGGCCGACGGCCCCCGCCGGCCGCCGAGGCCGCACCCGGACGGCGGCCGTCCGCTGGCGCATCGCGGCCGGGCTGGTCGCGATCGGGGCAACCGTGGCGGCGAGCCTGGTGCCCACGGCTGCCCAGGCCGCTTCCCAGCCCGTGGTGCCCACCGGCATCCGGGTAGCCGCGGTCACGGCCTCGTCCTTCACCGTCACCGCCAACCGTGCGACGAACGCCGTCTACTACCGGTTGTTCGCCTCCACCGTGAAGAGCGACGTCTACGTCGTCAACATCAGCCGGGCGCGCGCGTCAGCGCTGTCCACCACCCCCCGGATGACCATCTCCGGCCTGCCCTACACCACGGCGCCCTACTGGTTCCGGGTGGAGACCATCAACGGCGGCTACCGGAACTGGTCGGGGTACTTCTCGGTCGGCCTGCGCCCGGCGGTGCCGACCGGACTGGCCATCTCCAACAGCGCCAAGGGCACCTACCTGACCTGGAAGAGCGGCGCGGCGACCGGCTACGAGATCGCCGAGGGCACCGATCCGGGCCTCACCCTGAACCGGCGCAACTACCGGATCCGGGGCGGGCTGCTCCGCCAGTTCACGCCCTACGGCATGATCAAGGGACGCACCTACTACTTCCGCGTCCAGGCGCTCAACGGCACGACGGGCTCGGGTTACTCGGCTCTGGTCAGCGCCGTGAAGGCGACCAACCAGCAGCGGCTGTCGGTGATGACCTACAACATCCTGCGGGCTGCCTCGGACGGGGGCATCGCGGGCGGCCAGGTGATCGCTCCGTGGTCCCAGCGCCAGCCGAAGGTCGTCGGCTACATCAAGCAGTCCAACCCCGACATGATCGGGGTGCAGGAGGGCGGCTCCTGGGCCTACGGCGTCGTCAAGGGCCCCCGGCAGATCGACACGTTGACGAGCGCGCTGGGCGGGGTCTACCGGCTGGCCCGGACTGAGATCCCGCCGACGGAGCCCGCCTACACCCGCACCGGCAACTACATCCTCTACAAGGCCGCGACGTACCAGACTGTCGGCACCGGCTGGCACTGGACCATGCCCAGCGGCCACCAAGCGTCCTACCAGGGGCTGCAGAACCGCCTCACCGGCGCCCGGGTGGTCTTCGTCGTGCCGCACCTGGGAGTGGAATCCACTGACGCGGTACGGCTGGCCGACATGAAGTGGCTGATGAGCACCGCGTCTACCTATGCCGCGTCGCTGCGCGCGTCGGTGATCTACGCCGGCGACTTCAACTCCAACGCCAACCGCTACCACCTCTACGACGGGCCCAGCGTCGCGGCCCGGGCGGTCCACGTGGCCGACGGGCTGGACTCGGCGCAGTGGCTGGCCAACCAGCGCTACAACAGCGCCAACGGCTACCAGCGCACGCCGCCGGCGTTCGGGCACAGCATCGACCACGTCTATGCCCCGCCCGGGGTGGCCATCGTGTCGTGGCGGCTGCTGCTGAACCTCACCAACGGCAGCTTCGTCGGTGTGATGCCCTCCGATCACAACCCGCTCGTCGCGGACATGACCATCCCGTACTAGTCGTCCCTGGCCCCCGTCCGATGAGGCCCAGCCCCCACCCGGGGCTGGGCCTCATCAGTTTCCGGGCGGGCTACCGGCGCGCGGTGCGGTAGACGACGTGGCCGTCCACGGCGGCCAGCACCCCGCCCTGCCGGATCGCAGCCGCCGTCGCCGAGCTGAGGCCGCTGCCGTCGGCCCGGACGACGATCACCGCGTCCCCGGACAGCAGGTAGGCGCGCAGGCTGGCCTGCCACCTGGCATTGGCGCGCCGCGAGATCCCCGGCGAGGCCGGCTTGTCCGGGCCATAGGTCCGGCCGGTGACGTCCACCCAGTTCTGGCAGCCGTTGGCCAGCCCGCGGCTCAGGGCGTTGAGCTGGATCAGCGCCATCGACGAGTCCGACATCAGGCACCGGGTGTCGGCGACCGCGCGGGCCAGCGGCTCCCGCGGGAACGGCGCGACGACGTTGCTGCGCCCGGTGACGATCAGCAGCACGGTCTCCAGCGCGGCCAGCGCGACCACCGCGACCGGCGCGATCACGGCGACCGGCGCCCGGTCCAAGCGGCCCGGACGGGCAGCCCGGCCGCCAGCCGCCGGTACCCCGTTCGCCCGGGCAGCCAGTGCGCCGGCCCCGGCCGCCAGCGTCACGGCGATCGCCGGCGCCGCATAGTCGGTGTAGAAGCTGAACCAGGACGGCGCCAACACCAGCACGGCCACCTGCAGCAGCGTCAGCGCCACCGCCAGCCGCGCCGACGGTGTGCCCCAGGCCAGCCAGCAGACGGCCAGCGCCACCACGGCGATCACCGCGAGCAGCACGAGCTCGGCCGGCCGCGGCAGCGAGAGGTAGTTGACGCCGCTGAGCTGGGCCAGCCGGGTGGGAACGGAGGTCTGGTTCGGGGCGCGCCCGAGTTGCTGGGTCACCACCTGCTGCCACATCCGCCCGCCCGACAGCAGCAGGAACGGGCCGTTGATCAGGACGAGCGCAGCGGCCGCGCCGGCGGCCGGCAGCGCCAGCCGCCGCCACCGCCGGTCGCCGGTGAGCTGCCAGGCCAGCACCAGCAGCATCGGCGCGGCCCACCAGATCTTGACGCTGGCGGCGGCGCCCAACGCGGCGCCCCCGGCGACGGCAGGCCAGCTCCGCCGGGAGTCCGCCGCGGCGAGCAGCGCCAGCAGGCCGGCCAGCAGCAGGAAGTTGCCCAGCGGCTCCAGGCGGGGCAGGTACTCGGCGCGGATGGCGCCGTACCAGAGCGCGTAGAAACCGCCGCCGAGCAGGGCCGGCCAGGGCTCCACCCCCATCCTGCGCGCCACCCGGACGACCAGCACGGCGTTGACGGCGCCCAGCGCGGTGAACGCCAGGCACGCGGCGACGAACCCGGCGTGGTCGGTGGTGACCCGGCCCAACCAGCCGAACGGAGCCAGCGTCAGCATCAGGCCTGGCGGGTGCAGCAACACGAAATCCCGGTACGGGACGCGGCCGTGGACCAGCGCGTCACCGGCGGCGTAGTACACCCCGGTGTCGTAGCCGTAGTTGCCGCCGAACCCGCCGCTGGTCAGCACCACCGCGAGCCGCGCAGCTGCCGCGAGGACGAAGACGGCGAGCTCACCGGCTACCAGGCCCGGATAGCGGCGAGGCGTCATCGATCCCATGTCCGTGAGCGGCGGGGTACCCGGCGACGGCTCCACCGGGGAAGCCTAGCCCGGTCCTGAGCCCCCGGCGCGGCGCTCGCGGAGGCAACCGGCAAGAATGCGCCCATGCGCGCAGTCCTCATCGAACGTTTCGCCGACGCCCCGATCGTCACGGACGTGCCGGAGCCGGCGCTGCCCGAAGGCGGGGTGATCCTGCAGGTGCGCGCCACCGGCCTGTGCCGCAGCGACTGGCACGGCTGGCAGGGCCACGATCCCGACATCGCGTTGCCGCACGTGCCCGGCCACGAGCTGGCCGCCACCATCGCCGAGGTGGACTCCGGCGTGCGCGGCTGGCGGCCCGGCCAGCGGGTGATCGTGCCGTTCATCTGCGCGTGCGGGGACTGCGAGCAGTGCCGCGAGGGCAACCAGCAGGTGTGCACCCGGCAGCTGCAGCCGGGGTTCAACTACTGGGGCTCCTTCGCCGAGTACGTGGCCATTCCCTATGCCGAGGTGAACCTGGTCGCGCTGCCGGAGGAGATCGGCTATGACAGCGCGGCCGCGCTGGGCTGCCGGTTCGCCACCGCGTACCGGGCGGTGACCGCGGTCGGCCGGGTCCGGCCCGGAGAGTGGCTGGCGGTCTTCGGCTGCGGCGGCGTGGGTCTGTCGGTCACCACGATCGCCGCCGCTGCCGGCGCCCGGGTGATCGCGGTGGACACCAACCCGGCGGCGCTGTCGCTGGCCACCCGGCACGGCGCGCAGCACACCATGCTGGCCGGTGCGGGCGACGACATCGCCGAGCAGATCAGGCAGCTGACCGGCGGCGGCGCCGCGGTGACCATGGACGCGATCGGCGCGGAGTCGGTCGTGCAGACCGCGCTGGACTCGCTCAAGCCCCGCGGCCGGCACGTCCAGCTCGGCCTGCTGCCGGACCGGGTGCGCCTGGACATGTCGTTCCTGGCGTTCCGGGAGCTGTCCTGGCTGGGCAGCCACGGGATGGCCGCCCACGACTACCCGGCGATGCTCGACCTGGTCCGCTCCGGCGCCGTGCGACCCGACGAGCTGGTCACCAGCGTGATCGGCCTGGACGAGGTCGCCCCGGCGCTGGCGGCCATGACCGACGGCGCGCCGGCCGGCATCACCGTCATCCATCCCGGCTCCGGCTGACCGGAGCCGCCCGGGTCAGCCGCCCGGATCAGCCGCCCGGGTTAGCGCCCGGCCTCGCGACCGGCGGGCCGGCCTCGTTGGACTGCTCCTCCAGCCGTTGCTGGGCGATCACATGCAGCACCGCGTTGATCAGGGCCAGGTGGGTGAACGCCTGCGGGAAGTTGCCCAGATGCTGGCCGGTGTGCGGGTCGATCTCCTCGGCGTACAGCTCCAGCGGCCCGGCGAAGGACAGCAGCTTGGCACACAGCTTGCGGGCCCGGTGGTACTCGCCGATCTCGCACAGCGCCGACACCAGCCAGAACGAGCAGATGGTGAAGCTGCCCTCCTCGCCGGTGAAGCCGTCGTCGGTCTGCTCGGTGCGGTAGCGCAGCACCAGGCCGTCCTCGGTGAGCTCGTTGGCGATGGCCAGCACGGTGGCCCGGATCCGCGGGTCGTCCGCCGGCAGGAACCGCACCAGCGGGGCCAGCAGCAGCGAGGCGTCCAGGGCGGTGCCGCCGTAGTACTGGGTGAAGACGCCGCGCTCGTCGAGGCCGTTGGCCAGGATGTCCTGCTTGATCTCCTCCGCGGCCAGCTGCCACTGCGCGGCCTCGGCGTCCTGGCCGATCATCGAGGCCAGCCGGGCGCCGCGGTCCACCGCCACCCAGCACATGATCTTGGACGAGGTGAAGTGCTTGGGCTCGCCGCGGACCTCCCAGATGCCGGCGTCGGGCTCGCGCCAGTGCTTCAGCGCCGCGGTGACCTGGTTGCCCAGGATCGGCCAGATCCGGTTGTCCAGGTGGTCGGCGGACTTGGAGTGCAGGTACACCGAATCCAGCAGCGCGCCCCAGACGTCGTGCTGGCGCTGGTCGTAGGCGGCGTTGCCGATCCGGACCGGCCGGGAATGGGCGTAGCCCTCCAGGTGGTCGAGCTGGTGCTCCTCGAGGTCGCGCTCACCGCCGATGCCGTACATGATCTGCAGGTCGGCGTCGCGCTCGGCGAGGTCGGCGATGAAGGAGAAGAAGTCCAGCGCCTCCCAGTCGAAGCCCAGGGAGTACATCCCCCACAGGGCGAAGGTGGCGTCGCGGATCCAGGAGTAGCGGTAGTCGTAGTTGCGCTCGCCGCCCAGGGTCTCCGGCAGCGAGGTGGTGGCGGCCGCGGCGATGGCGCCGGTCGGGGCGTAGGTCAGGCCCTTGAGGGTCAGCGCGCTGCGCTGCAGGTAACTGCGCCACGGGTGGTCGGGAAAGGTGCCGCGCGCCAGCCAGTGCTGCCAGTGGTGGGCGGTCCACACCAGCCGGGAGTAGGCATCGGCATAGTCCACCGGTGGCGTCCGGCCCCCCCAGGACAGCGCCATGAACCGGACGTCACCCTCCTTCAGCAGCGTCCTGGCGCCGGCCTGGCCGCCTTCGAAGCCCAGCCGCATGTCGGTCGTCAGGGTCAGCTCGATGTCGTTGCCCTCGGCGCGGGCCCGGGCCTGGTGGTAGCCCTTCTCGGTGTGCGTCCAGCGCACCGGGCTGCGGCCGTAGTCCAGCACCGGCTCGCACTCCATCACCGTCTGCACCTCACCGGAGACGCACCGGACGGTGCGCAGCAGCACCCGCTCGGCGTCGTAGTCGGTGGGGGTGCGGCGGTAGTTCGGGGCCACCTCGGTGTCATAGCGCCACGGGCCGATCACCAGCAGGTCGCGGACGATGATCCAGCCGGTCGCCGTCCCCCAGCTGCTCTCCAGGATCATCGTGCCCGGCAGGTAGCGCCGGGCCGCGGGCACCGACACGTCGGCCGGGGCGATCCGGAACGACCCGGCGTGCCGGCCCAGGATGGAGCCGAAGATGCTGGCCGAATCCATCCGCGGCAGGCACATCCAGTCCACCGAGCCGCCGGGGGACACCAGCGCCGTGGTCTCGCCGTCGCTGAGGAACCCGTAGTCGCCGATCGGCACGGTGTGGACGTCGTGGTGGCTGGGGTTGGCAGAGATCTTCAAGGTCATGTCCACGCCCTACGGGTAGTCGAGAACTCAATCCTGAGCGTTGATCATGCCCGGAGTAAAGCGCCGCGCTGTTTTCCGGCGGGTCAGGCTGCTCAGTCGACGACCACGACGCCACGCGGGGTGGTGAAGTGCACCGCCACGATGCCCGTCTCGCCGTCGTTGTCCTCCACCGGCAGCCAGCGGACCTTGAGGTCGTCGAGGGACCTGGTGGCCCGGTCGCCGAGGAAGTCCACGACCGTCGACCGGTCGCCGGCGATGTCGAGCAGCTCCAGGTTGATCATGCCGCCGGCTGCCGCCGGGTGCTCGGCCCGGTTGGACTCCCAGTGGATGAAGTAGGGCAGCTGCGGGTCGCTGGCGGTGTCCAGCACGCCGATCTGCCTCCAGCGCAGGTCGTAGCCGTCCGGACGCCTGCGGTGCCCGGACACGGCCTGCCGGCCCAGCCGCTGCTCGATGGCGGGAAGGTCATCGACGGCGACCACCCAGCTGAACCAGCCGCCGCCGGCCAGCTTGCGGGCCTTGACCGCCCGGCCGAACGGCGCGGCCTCGACCGCGGGGTGGTCCAGCGCCTCGACCACCTCCAGGTAGATGCCGCCGGCCAGCGGCAGCACGAAGTTCCGGGTGCCGAAGCGGGGGTGGATCCCGCCGTCGGTGAACCCTGCCCCGAGCTGGGAGCCCAGTCGCTGCACGCACGAGGCGAGGCCTTCTGGGCCTGCTGCGTAGGAAAGGTGGTCCAATCGCATGCCCTCGATAGTGGCTGAGCCGGAAAAGCACACGGCCACCGGGGTGGGCCGTCCCGGCTGTCTTATCTGGCGATTGCTCTGCTATGTGCCCTCGCCGATCCGGTCGAGCCGGCCGGCCCGGCGGCGGTCGGGGTGATCAGGTCCAGGGCCGCGCCGTGTGGCGTGCGACGCTCTGCCAGGTCGCTGCCGCCGGCTGCCGTCCAGGCCGCGGCCAGGTCGTCGACGTCCTGGACCGGCTGGCCCGCCGCCCGGCGTTCAAGCAGCGCGGCGGCGAGCCGGCCCTTGGCGAGCTTGGAGGCGAACGAGACCACCCCGAGGGTCCCGTCCGGCCGTGGCGAGAGCACCCGGACGCTGACCAGCCGGGCCCGGGCCTGGCCGGCGGGCTGCCACATCGCGGCGTAGTCGCCCGAACGCAGGTCGATCACCGGGCCGTGATCCAGCAGCGCGGGCATCAGGGCGTCCAGCCGGGGCCGCCAGAAGGTGGACACGACCCCGAGCCCCGGCAGCCAGGCCTTCGCCGGGACCCGGTACGCCGGGATCGGGTCGCCGCCCCGGAGCACCCCGAACATGCCCGAGAAGATCAGCAGCTCGCGCTGGGCCACCGCCCGGGCGGCATCGCTGAGCGGCTGGAGGAACAGGCCGTCGTAGACGATGCCGGCGTAGCGGTCCAGCGCGGGCATCGTCGGCGCGGTGCTGACCCGCCGGTTGTCCTCGATCGCGGCGGCGGCTACCGAGCCGGGCAGCAGCAGCTTGCTGGCCGCGGCGGAATGCTCGGCGCCGGCCAGCAGCTCGGCCAAGCCCTGCAGGACCAGGTCCCGGCTGTCGTCGATGGGGTGGCGCCGCCGGCGGCGGGACAGCGGAAGGCCACGGCCGCCGGGGTTCTTGGCCTCGCTGGGCGGAAGCAGGATGCGCACCCCGCAGACGGTAGCGGGGACGATGGCGCCCGTGCAGCTTCAGGGCGAACAGCTTCAGGGCGAACAGCTTCAGGGCGAACAGTTTCGGGCGAGCGGCTTTGAAGGGCGAGCAGCTCAGGCGAGCAGCTTCAGGTCCTCGGGCTCGACCGCCAGCACCACCTGGCCTTGCGAGGCATAGCTGGCCGCGGCGCCGGCGGCCCGGCTGCCCGCATAGACCACCCGCGGCAGCAACCGGGTGAGGCCGCCCCCGACCAGTCCGGCGGGCAGCCGGGAAGTCTCGACGCCGGTCTGGCGCAGCTGTTCCAGCAGCGGATCGGCGGCCGCCGCGTCGCTCACCACCAGGAACAGCGGCGGGGGGACGTCCCGCAGCCGCGCCCAGGAGGCGGCGAAGCCGGGATGCAGCCTGAGCCCGGCGACGTCGGCGGCAGCATGCCAGCGGACCGTCACGCTCTCGGCGTTCGCGGCCCTGGGGCGGACCGTCCGGGTGGTCCGGGCAATCACCGTGGTGTAGCTCCAGCCGTCGTGGTCATCGATGTAGAGGCCGATCGGGGCGACGTCGGCGGGGGAGAGGTCGGCCTCTTCGCGGGCCTCGCGCAGCGCCGCTGCCACCGCGTCCTCGTGGCTGTCCCGGGCGCCACCGGGAATCCCCCAGGTGTCGCCCTGGTGGGTCCACGGCGCGCGGTGCTGCAGGACCACCCGATCGTCGTCGATGAGCAGCAGCCCGGCCGCGCCGAACCGGCCCCAGTGCCGATGGCCGGCGGCACAGGTCGTCCATCCATCCCCGGAGCTCATCGGCCGGAACTCATACGCTGTCCTTCGCTCCGGCGTTCTCCAGCGTGGTCCGGTGTGCGGGGCTGGTCGTGCGGAAATGGTCTCGTGGGCGACTGGTCTGGCAGGTGTGGTGGTGACGCCGACCCGCCAGGTCGCCTCTCGGCAAAAGGCCGCTCGTGGCGGCATTAGTGGGACCGGGGGCCATGGATCGGGTCGACGCCGTGGTCCAGCTTAACCGGCGATCCGGGCTGCAGGGAGCCTTATGCGGGCATGACGGAGGCGTCGGCGTGCTCACCTACCCTGGACGGGTGCCCGAACCTGACCGTCCGCACCGCCCGATCCCGCGGGCCGACATCACCGCGCTCGCCGGCTCGGGTGAGTTCGAGCCGTTCGCCCGGGCCGAGCTCGCGGCTGCCACCGCGGCGGCGGTGATCACCCACGGCCGCTCCGCCGGCTCGGAGTCCCTGGTCGACCTCGCCGATCGGGTGGGCCTGGACACCCTTGCCGAGCTGTGGCGCCACGAGCAGCCCTCCAGCCTGCCCGGGGCGTTGTGGGCGCTGTACCTGCTGCGCCGGTGGTGCCAGAGCAACGGCGACGAGGTCACCCGGCTGTGGCGGGCCGGGCGGCCGTACGCGCCGGCCGACGAGGTGGTCGCCGGGGTCTCCGAGGACGCCGACCCGGCAGCCATCGAAGCGCTGGCCGACTCGGTGCTGCACGGGGCGTACCTCGGCGACTTCGACGTCGCGCTGGAGCGTGCCGCGGCCTTCTTCCGGGTGATCGCCACCGGCCGGCGGGAGACCGCCGGGCCGGCTGCCGAGGGGGAGCGGGAGCGCCGGCTCGCCGACCGGAACGACGAGGTCGCGGACGGGCTCGCGCTGGCGGCGCTGCGCTGGCGGGAGAACCCGCTGTAGCGGACGAAGGGGTTGTGGACAGCCGAGCAGGAGTTGTCCACAACTCGGCCGGCGCCGCCCCGGGTGATGCCAACCGCGGCCAGGCTGGGCCCATGACGTCGTGTGAAGTGCCCCGCATCCAGATCAGCGACCCGGGCGAGCTGATCGACACCGTTCCCTACCTGCTCGGCTTCCACCCGCGCGAGAGCCTGGTGCTGATCGGCTTCGCCGGGTCCCTGGGCTCGGTGGACGGGTCCGCGCCGCAGCGGATCCAGGTCACCCTGCGGGTGGACCTGCCCGATCAGCTGCCGGGCAGCCTGGAGGCCTCCACGCTGCAACCGTTGAGCGAGGTGCTGCGCCGGGCGGACTGCGCCGCGATGGCCGCCGTGCTGGTGACCGAGTCGGTGCGCGGCGATCCCCGCCAGTCGGCCGAGCTGCTGGCCTGTCGCGACCTGCTGGCGGCGTCGATGGACGAGGCCGGCATCGAGGTCCTGGACGTGCTGGTGGCCACCGAACGGCGCTGGTGGTCACTGTGCTGCGACGAGCCCGGCT
>NZ_DASVSG010000040.1:0-46492 GCF_036388195.1 Jatrophihabitans sp.
GAGACCGGCCGGGAGATCACCGGCAAGAACGGCCGGTTCGGCCCGTACGTGACCGACGGCGAGCGGACGGCGTCGCTGTTCAAGACGATGTCGCTGGACACCCTGAGCCTGGAGGATGCCGTCCGGCTGCTGACCCTGCCCCGGGTGGTCGGGATCGATCCCACGGCTGAGGATCCCAAGGCCGCCGAGATCACCGCCCAGAACGGCCGGTACGGGCCCTACATCAAGCGCGGCTCCGACTCCCGGTCGCTGGACTCGGAGGAGCAGCTGTTCACCGTCACCCTGGACGAGGCGTTGGCGATCTTCGCCCAGCCGAAGCTCCGGGGCCGGCAGGCCGCTGCCGCGCCGCCGCTGAAGGAGCTCGGCGTCGACCCGGTCTCGCAGAAGCCGATGGTGGTCAAGGACGGCCGGTTCGGCCCGTACGTCACCGACGGCGAGACCAACGCCTCGCTGCGGCGGGACGACTCGGTGGAGGCGCTGACCGACGAGCGGGCCTCGGAGCTGCTGGCCGACCGGCGGGCCCGTGGGCCGGCGAAGAAGGTCGCCAAGCGGGCGGCGAAGAAGGCGCCGGCCAAGAAGGCGGCTGCGAAGAAGGTCGCTGCCAAGAAGGCGCCGGCCAAGAAGGTCGCCGCGAAGAAGGCCTAGCCGGGTCGGCGGCCGAGCCGTCGGGCACACTGAAGCCGTGGCCTCCTCCCGATATCACGAGATGACGTTCTCCGGCACGGTCGGGCGCGGCCAAGCCGCGTTCGACTCGGCGTCGGCGGCAGTGCTGAGCCTGCGGATGCACCGCAAGGCCGGCGTGCGGATGACCATGCCGAACGACACGGTCGGTGTCGGTGACGTGGTCCGGATCGCGTTCGGTGTCGGGCCGGTGGCGCTGCACGGCTCCTGCGACGTGGTCTGGGTGGTGGACGAGCCGCGCCGGCGGGGCTTCCGGTACCGGACCAGGCCCGATCATCCCGAGGACGGCGAGGAGAGCTTCGTGGTGGACTGGGCAGCCGATGATGACGTGGTGGTGACGATCGAGTCGCGGGCCCGGCCCAACATGCTGATCATGCGGCTGGCAGGTCCGGTCGGGCGACTCGGCGCGGCGCTGGTCAACCGGCGCTACCTGTGGGCCGTCCGCAAGATCGTGGCGAGTGAAACCGGCGGGTTGCGACCCACCGGCCAGGCGGAATCGGCATGACGTCCCAACCGGAGCCGCTGTTGCGGGCCGTGGATGCCGTGGTCGTGCGGGTGCCCTCGCTCGAGGACGGGCTGGCCTTCTACCACGACGCGCTGGGGCACGAGCTGCTCTGGCGCACCGAGACGATGGTGGCCCTGGGGTTCGGGGATTCGGAGACCGAGCTGGTGCTGGCGCTCGACACCGGCCCCGAGACCGATCTGCTGGTGGACTCCGTCGAGGACGCGGTCGCGCGGATCACCCAGGCCGGCGGAACCCTGGTCGCCGGCCCGGACGACATCGCGGTCGGCAAGGTCGCCGTGGTGACCGACCCGTTCGGCAACCGGCTCACCCTGGTGGACCTGACGAACGGCCGCCTACGACCAGGCGGCTGACCGGGGCGCTCAGGCCTGCTGGAACTCGATCCGGTTGCCGAACGGGTCGAAGGTGTGGAACCGCCGCACTCCCGGAATCTCGCCGTCCGCGCGCACGCAGTCGTATCCCGCGCTTGCCAGCGAGTCGGCCAGGGCGTCCAGCTCGGCCACCAGGAACGCCGGGTGAGCCTTGCGGGCCGGCGCGAACGGCTCCTCGACGCCCAGGTGCAGCACGGCTGAACCGGAGCTGAACCAGCACCCGCCGCGCACGGCCAGCGCTGCCGGCTTGACGACTTCGGCCATGCCCAGCAGCGACCCGTAGAACTCCCTGGCTGCGTTCTCGCCGCCAGCCGGGATGGCCACCTGCACGTGGTCCAGTGCCAGGATCACGTCGCCTCCAAATCGGATACAGCCGGCTTGTGCGCGACCACGAACGTCCGCAGGAACGGAAACACCGTGCCGAACGGCTGTTCCGGGTAGGCCTGGCGCAGCAGCGCGGCGTATTCGTCCACGAACGAGGAAGCCTCGTCGGCGGCCAGCGCCTGCAGCACCGGCCGCAGCCCGGTGCCCCGGACCCACTCCAGCACCGGGTCGGGACCGGAGAGCACGTGCAGGTACGACGTCTGCCAGGCATTGACCCGCAAACCCGCCTCGACCAGCAGCGGGAGGTACTCGGCCGGTTCGGCCACCGCGTCGGAGTGCCGAAGCACGCCGGCCAACCGGCCCCGCCAGCGCGCCGACTCTGCCAGCTCGCGCATCAGCCGGTGCGACGGCGAGCCGAAGTTGGCCGGCACCTGGAAGGCCAGCCAGCCCCCGGCTGCCAGCTGACCGGCCCACCGAACCAGCAACTCCTGGTGCCCGGGCACCCACTGCAGCAGGGCGTTGCTGATCAGCACGTCCGCCCCGGTGGCATCGAAGTCCGCGGCATCGGCCAGCGCGAAGCTCAGTCGGTCACCGCCGGTGGCGCGCTCGATCATCTCGGCCGAGGCGTCCAGCCCCCGCACCGTGGCGGCCGGCCAGCGCGAGGCCAGGGTCGCGGTGAGCTCACCGGAGCCACAGCCCAGATCCACCACCACGCCGGGCTCCGACGCCCCGATCTGGCCGGTCAGGTCGAAGAACGGCCGGCTGCGCTCGTCGCTGAACCTCGCATACTGCGCCGGATCCCATCGCAACAACGTCCGCCTCCTCGAAATAATTAACTCGACATCAAGAGAATATCGCTTGATGTCAAGAGACCGCGATTAGACTCAGGACATGCCCGATGAAGTGGACGCGATCGCCGCCGCCTGGCTCGCCGAGCGTCCGGACCTGGATGTGGAGCCGCTGCACATCCTGAGCCGGATCGGCCGGCTGGCACAGCTGCTGGACGAGCGGCGCGCCCAGGCCTTCGCCGAACACGGCCTGGCCAGCCACGAGTTCGACGTGCTGGCCGCGCTCCGCCGGTCCGGCCGTCCCTACGAGCGCACCCCCGGCCAGCTGATCGAGGCCACCCACGTCACGTCGGGAACCATGACGAACCGGCTGGACCGGCTTGCCGAGCGCAGGCTGATCATCCGGAAGGCACATCCCGAGGACGGCCGGCAGCTGCTGATCCGGCTGACCGCGCTCGGCAAGCGCCGAGTGGACGCGGCCATGGAGGAGCTGCTGGCCTCCGAACAGGCCTTGCTCGGCGGGCTGTCCCCGACACAACGCAGATCGCTGGCTGGTGGCCTGCGCCGGCTGCTGCACACGCTGGCCGATCGCTGAGCGCACCAGCCGAGCACCCTGCCCGGGGCCGTTAGGCTGAGTTCGGCCAAGCACGAGTGACGATCAGGAGTGAGCCATCTCAGCCGAACCAGCTGCTGCGGGGAACGCCGACGCCAGCGCGATGGTGCCGGGCTCGGACGCGGGCGCGATCCGCGGGGTGCTGAGGAACACCGCCTTTCGCCGGCTCTGGTACTGCACCGGGCTCTCCAGCCTCGGCGACTGGCTGGGCCTGCTGGCCACTACGGCGCTGGCCACCCAGCTGGCCACCGGCTACCAGGCGCAGAACTACGCCCTCGGCGGCGTGCTGGTCGTGCGGCTGCTGCCCTCGGTCATCCTGGGGCCGCTGGCCGGCGCCTTCGCCGACCGGTTCGACCGCCGTCACACGATGGTGGTGACCGATCTGCTGCGGTTCCTGCTGTTCCTGGCGATCCCGATCTTCTCCACCCTTCCGGTGCTCTTCGTCGCGACCTTCCTGATCGAGTGCATCGGGCTGTTCTGGAACCCGGCCAAGGACGCCTCGGTGCCCAACCTGGTTCGCCGTGACCAGCTGGAGGCCGCCAACCAGCTCAGCCTGATCACCACCTACGGGCTCACCCCGGTGCTGGCGGCAGGTTTGTTCAGCATGCTGGCGCTGATCTCCACGGCGTTCGCCGGCCGGTTCAGCTTCTTCGGCACCCACCAGGTGGACCTCGCGCTGTACTTCAACGCCGCCACCTTCGCGGTCGGCGCGTTGACGGTGCTGTTCCTCAAGGAGATCTCCGGGTTCCGGGGCGCGGGCCGGCGCGAGAGCCAGCCCAGCCTGTGGGCGATGCTCGCCGAGGGCGCCCAGTTCGTCCGGACCACCGGCTTGCTGCGCGGGCTGATCCTGGGCATCCTCGGTGCCTTCGCGGCCGGCGGGGCGGTGGTGGGCGCCGGCAAGACCTACGTCCGCAGCCTCGGTGGCGGCGACGCGGCCTACGGGGTGCTGTTCGGGACGGTCTTCGTGGGGCTGGGCCTGGGCATGGCGCTCGGCCCGCGGGTGGCCCGGGAGGTGTCCCGGCGCAGGCTGTTCGGGCTGGCCATCGTGCTGGCCGGCAGCTGCCTGGCGCTGATGGCCGTGATGCCCCATGTCGTGCCGGCGATGATCACCGTCCTCGGCGTCGGGTTCGGCGCCGGTGTCGGCTACCTGGCCGGCATCACGCTGCTGGGCTCGGAGATCGAGGACGAGATGCGGGGGCGGATCTTCGCCTTCATCCAGTCCATGGTGCGGGTGGTGATGATCCTGGCCCTCGCGGCGGTGCCGGTGCTGGTCGGCACCATCGGCCAGCGGCGGCTGCCCGGAACGGTGGAGACCGTCGACGGCACCCGGATCGTGCTGCTCGGAGCCGGCCTGCTGGCCGTGGCCGCCGGGGTGCTGGCCTACCGGATGATGGACGAGCGCAACGGCGTGCCGGTGCTCGCCGATCTGGTCACGGCGCTGCGCCGGGACTCCTCGGGCCGGCGGCGGCTGCAGTCCGGCGGGGTGCTGATCGCCTTCGAGGGCGGTGAGGGAGCGGGCAAGTCCAGCCAGGCCGCGCTGCTGGCCGAGGCGATCCGGACGACCGGGCGGACCGTGGTGCTGACCCACGAACCTGGCGCCACCTCCTTGGGCCAGCAGGTCCGCCGGTTGCTGCTGGACTCCGCCGAGTCGATCGCGCCACGCGCCGAGGCGCTGCTGTTCGCCGCCGACCGCGCCCAGCACGTCGCGGCGGTGATCCGGCCCGCGCTGGACCGCGGCGAGGTGGTGATCACCGACCGTTTCGTCGATTCCTCGCTGGCCTACCAGGGCGCCGGCCGGCGGCTGGCCATGGAGGAGGTCAAGCGGCTGTCGCGATGGGCCACCGAGGAGCTGGTCGCCGACCTGACGGTGCTGCTCGACGTCCCGGCCGAGATCGGGCTGGCCAGGGTCCAGCGGCAGGCCGCCGGGTGGGACCGGCTGGAGCGGGAGGCGGTGGACTTCCACGACCGGGTGCGGGCCGGCTTCCGGTCCTTGGCAGAATCGGACCCGAACCGCTACCTGGTGCTCGATGCCAGCCGCCCGATGCAGGACCTGGCGGCCGTGATCAGCGCCCGGGTGCTGGCGATGCTGTCCGGCGGCGCTGCGGAGGATGCTGGCCGGCACGCCGGGGATGCGGCCGAGGACGGCGGGCCGGCGCTACGACAGCGCGGGTCCCATGATGTGTCGGAGGCTCCGAAGTGACCGTGTTCGAGGCGCTGATCGGCCAGGTCAGCGCGGTGACGGAGCTGACCCGGGCAGCTCGGGCCGCTGCCGACGTGGTCGCCGGCCGTCCGGTGCAGGCAGGTGCGGTCACCCACGCGTGGCTGTTCACCGGACCGGCCGGCTCCGGACGCTCGGTGGCCGCCCGGGCGCTGGCCGCCGCGTTGCAATGCGACCGTGCCGAGCAGTTGATGGCCACCGGGCCGAGTGCGGCGCCCGGCTGCGGCGACTGCCCGGCCTGCCATTCGGTCAAGGCCGGCGCGCATCCCGACGTCCGCTCGGTGGTGCCGGAGGGCCTCTCGATCGGCGTCGGCGAGATGCGCGCGGTGGTCGCGATGTCGGCCCGCCGGCCGTCGATGGGCCGCTGGCAGCTGGTGATCATCGAAGACGCCGACCGGCTCACCGAGGGTGCCGCGAATGCGCTGCTGAAGGCGATCGAGGAGCCGCCCGAGCGCACCATCTTCCTGCTCTGCGCGCCCTCGACCCACCCCGACGACGTGATCGTCACGATCCGGTCCAGGTGCCGGGTGGTGGGTCTGCGGATCCCGCCGGCCGACGCGATCGCCGAGGTGCTGATAGCCGACGGGATCGATGCGGTCACCGCCGGCTGGGCAGCCCAGGCGTCGCAGGGCCATGTCGGCCGGGCTCGCCGGCTCGCCCGCGACGGCGACGCGCGGAAGCGGCGCGCGGAGGTGCTCGCGATCCCGGCCCAGCTGACGTCGCTGAACGCCTGCTTCGAGGCTGCCGATCACCTGGTGCAGGCAGCCGAGGCGGAGGCCCGGGCGCTGACGCTCGACCTCGACGTGTCCGAGACCGACGAGCTCAGGCTCGCGCTGGGCGCCGGTGGCACCGGCAAGGGCGCGGCGGCAGCCGTGCGCGGCAGCGCCGGGGCGTTGAAGGACCTGGAGAAAAGGCAGAAGTCACGGGCAACCCGGTTGCAGCGGGACGCGCTGGATCGTGCGCTGGTGGACCTTGCCAGCTTCTACCGGGACGTGCTGCTGGCCCAAGCCGGCTCGCCGGTGCTGGCAGCGCACCCGGAGGTCGCCTCCGACGTGTCACTGGTCGCCCGGTCGCTGGACCAGGCCGGAGCGCTGGTCCGGCTGGAACACGTGCTGGCCTGCCGGGAGGCGATCGAGCTGAACGTCAAGCCCAAGATCGCCGTCGAGGCGCTGACGGCGGCGCTTCGACTGCCCTGACCCAGGCGTCCTGATCCGTAGGGCGGCTGGCCCGATGGCCTTGGACATCCGGGTCATTGCGGGCGGCATTCGTCTGACACAACCGATATTTGTATGCAGGGATTACGCTTTGCGGCATGGGGCTGATCTGTGCGGTGACTTTCACCGATCGCGGACGGCTGTATTACGCCGATCCAGGCGAGCTGAAACCGGCGGTCGGGGACTACGTGCTGTACCCGACCACCGAGGGCCCCGAGGTCGCGCAGGTGATGTGGGCGCCACAGTGGAGCCCGCAGGACATCGCCGGCCTGCCGCGGCTGGAGGGCCTGGCCGGCCCCGAGCACATCACCGCGCTGGCGTCCGGGCGCAAGAAGCGGGCCGAGGCGCGGGTCGCGGCCAAGCGGCTGATCCGCGAACACGGCCTGCCGATGAAGATCGTCGGAATCGATCACATGCTGGCCGACAACCGCACGGTGATCTACTTCTCCGCCCCGCACCGCGTCGATTTCCGGTCGCTGGTGCGTGACCTCGGCGCCACCTTGAAGGGCCGGGTCGAGTTGCGTCAGCTCTCCTCGCGCGACGAGGCCCGGGTGATCGGCGGCATCGGCGGGTGCGGGCGGGATCTGTGCTGCTCGACGTTCCTGGTCGACTTCGAGCCGGTGTCGGTCCGGATGGCCAAGGACCAGGACCTGCCGCTGAACCCCCTGCGGATCTCCGGTGCGTGCGGGCGGTTGATGTGCTGCCTGAAGTTCGAGCACCCGCTGTACCAGGACTTCGCCGACCAGGCGCCGGCGATCGGCTCGTGCGTCTCCACCCCGGACGGCGAGGCGACCGTGGTCGGCCATTCGGTGCCGACCGAGTCGGTGGTGCTGCGGATGAACGCCGACGGCCGCCGGACCACCTGCGCGATGGCCTCGGTGTGCTCCTCGCGCAAGGCCCACGACCAGTTCTACGGCGACGGCACGGTCGGGTCGGCGCAGGCCGACCCCTCGGGCAGCATTGCACCGGGCGACCCGCTTTCCGGCAGCCCGCTGGGCGCCAGCCCCCTGGGCAGCAGTCCGCTCTCCGGCAGCCCGCTCTCGAGCAGCAGCCCATTCCCCGGTGGTTCGCTGCCTGGCATCTCCACCGAGCACCCAGCTCCCTAGCAAGCGAAGCGAAACATCGTCGGACTTGCTGATGGAGTGACCGCGTGCAGCAGTCCGAGCGCCCCGCTGGTCAACGCCAGGCCTAGTCCGAAGACCCCCCGCCTTGCGCCTGATGCCGGCCGACGCTTGTGGCGCTGCTGTGGCATTGCTTGGAACGGCTCGGCGCTGCTGAGGGTTTACCGGCGCCCGGCCCTCACCGGTCAAGGATGAAGACAACCGCGACACCCAGCATCGCCACTGCCACCAGCTCGAACAAGGTCGCGGCGATCAGGATTCGTGCTTTGATCGCGTTCATCCGGCGGGCGGCGGCCAGTGCCTGCAGGCGGACTCCGGAAACGGCTGCCTGCGCCTGCGCCGGCGGTTGGCTCCACCAGCTGGCCAGCATCGCAGCGGTGATGTCGGTCTGCCCGTAGGGCAGCGGGACGCTGATCAGGATCGCGATCAGCGAGGCGACGGCGAAGAGGACGATCGCGGCGATCAACCATCCATGCGAGGCGCCCGGCAGGGTGAAGGTATCGGCGCCGGTGACCACCGCGACAAGGCCGAACAGCAGGGTGACCAGCGTGCCGGATGTGCTGATGACGGCGCCGCCCTTGTCCTCCAGCGCGGTACGCCTGGTGGCTTCCGCCTCGAGCAGCAGCTTGACGAATTCGGTGTAGACGTCCGGGGCGGTGTCGGCCATGGTCAGCGGTTCTCGCCGTCGGGATCAGCGGGTTCAGTGTCCGGCCGCTGAGGCACGTCCAGCGGGAGCACGCTGTTGAGGCCCTTCCTCGGATTGAACGGGATCTGCGTGAACCAGTCGTCGTCGGCGGCCGGGGCTTCCGGGGCCGTGTTCGACCGAGTCACTTCATCTGCCGCTTCAGTCATCTCTCTCCCATATGCGTTGCGGCACATAGTGCACCTGCGGCCAGCGGCAGGCAAGGTCGCCGCACCGTCCCGGCCTGGTTGGACGTGGTTCCCTCGACGGTGACCGCGGGAAGCCAGCCGGCCCCGGAGACCGGCCCACACCCGGGCGCCCCCACGGTGCTCGTAGGGCGTTTGGCCTGGCGCGGTAAGGGTATGTGCGATCAAGTCACACAGCGTTGCCAGCAAAGCTTGCTGGAGTCTGTGAGGCTCCTTGACGATTTCCGTGGATCGGCAGCTCCACAGTGAACACAGTGTTCCCGGGACGGCTCTCCACCATGATCCGGCCGTGGTGGGCGGCCACCACTGCCGCCACGATGGCCAGCCCGAGCCCGGTGCTGCCGGCGGTTCGCGAGCGCGACTGCTCGCCGCGGGAGAATCGCTCGAAGACGTCGGGCATCAGCTCGGCGGAGATCCCGGGCCCGTCGTCGCAGACGGTGAGCACCGCGCAATGTGCCTGGCGCCGCAGGGATATCCGGACGGTGGTGCCTGGCGGGGTATGGGTACGGGCATTGGCCAGCAGGTTGATGAAAACCTGGTGCAGCCGAGGGGCGTCACCCATGACGACCACCGGCTCGTCGGGGACGTCGAGCTGCCAGCGGTGCCCCGGCCCGGCGGCGTGGGCGTCACTCGTCGCATCCACCGCCAGCCGGGTCAGGTCGACCTCGGCCGATTCCAGCGGCCGGCCCGCATCCAAGCGGGCCAGCAGCAGCAGGTCTTCGACCAGCGCGGTCATCCGGCTGGCTTCGGACTCCACCCGGCTCATGGCGTGCGCGATGTCAGGCGGCGCGACCTCCCGGCTGCGCCGGGTCAGCTCGGCGTACCCCCGGATCGAGGCCAGCGGGGTACGCAGCTCGTGGCTGGCGTCGGCGACGAACTGCCGTACCCGGGTCTCGCTGCGGTGCCTGGCGGTCAGCGCCTCGCTGATGTTCTCCAGCATCCGGTTCAGGGCGACGCCGACCTGGCCCACCTCGGTGTGCGGATTCGGGTTCGGGACCCGCTCGGCCAGCGCGACCTCACCCTCGTCCAGCGGCAGCTCGGCGACCCGGCTGGCGGTTGCGGTGACCCGCTGCAGCGGTCGCAGCGCCAGCCGGAGGATCACCGCGCCCGCGATGCCGGCGATCACCAGGCCGAGCACCGCCAGCGCGGTAATGGCCATGGTCAGGTTGGCCAGGGTGCTCGACACGTCCTTGAGGGAGAAGCCGGACACCAGCACGTCGCCGTCAGACATGGTCCGGGCGATGATCCGGTACTCGCCGAGGCCGGGAAGCTCCACCGAGCGCGGCCGCCCGTCGGCCGGCAACGTCAGCAGCCGCTGCTGCACGGCCACGCTCACCGGCGGCTGGGCGGTGCTGCCGTCCTGCAGCGCCGAGTTGATCACCGCGCCATCGTCGATCTCCGCGCCGATGCTGCCGATCGGATCGCCCGGTGGCAGCCGGAAGCGGCCCGGGCCGCCTTGTGACGAGTCCGGATCGAAGCGCTGATGGCCGGCATCGCTCATCGACCTGCCGCCGGAGGCCGCCAGCTGTTTGTCGAGTTGGGAGGTCAGCGACCGGCTCAGCGCCACCTCGGTGAAGAACCCGATGCCGGCGCACAGCAGGATCAGCAGCCCGAGGAAGCTGGCGATCAGCCGGGTCCGCAGCGTCCAGTTCCGCAGCGGCGGCACCGGCCACCCGCCACACCTGCTCGCGGCCACCTCAGCCCGCGGCGCGCAGCACGTAGCCGACGCCGCGCAGGGTGTGGATCATCGGCTCCCGGCCGGCGTCGATCTTCTTGCGTAGGTAGGAGATGTAGATCTCCACCACGTTGGCCTGGCCGCCGAAGTCGTAGTTCCACACCCGGTCCAGGATTTGCGCCTTGGACAGCACCCGGCGCGGATTGCGCATCAGGTACCGCAGCAACTCGAACTCGGTGGCGGTCAGCGCGATCTCCTCGCCGGCCCGGCTGACCTCGTGGCTCTCCTCGTCCAGGCTGAGGTCGCCGACGGTCAGCACCGAGCCACCGTGCGCCGTCGCGACCGAGGTGCGCCGCATCAGGCCACGCACCCGGGCGACCACCTCCTCCAGGCTGAACGGCTTGGTGACGTAGTCGTCGCCGCCGGCGGTGAGGCCCGCGATCCGGTCCTCCACGGCGTCCTTGGCGGTCAGGAACAGCACCGGCAGGTGGGGGGAATCGTCGCGCAGCCGGCGCAGCACCTCCAAGCCGTTGAGGTCCGGCAGCATGACGTCGAGCACCACCGCGTCCGGCTTGAACTCCCGCGCGGCCCGGATCGCGGCCAGGCCGTCGTGGGCGGCGCGGATCTCCCAGCCCTCGTAGCGCAGCGCCATGGTGAGCAGGTCGGCCAGGTTCGGCTCGTCGTCGACCACCAGCACCCGGACCGGGGTGCCGTCGGTGCGCAGCAGGGAGGATGGGCGGGAGGCGCTGGTAGCAGTCACCTGAGGAGCATGCGGCCGTGGGCTAGCCGCCGGCTGTGCGAAGTCTGTGGGCATCCTGAGGGTCATCCGGCGTGGTCGGCCGTGGTCGTGCCGAGTGGCTCCGCACAGTGCCTGAGTCGAGCCGCGCTGCCCGGACCCGTTAGACTTCTCCCGTCGCGGTTCGCCGTGCGCCGCCTTAGCTCAGTCGGCAGAGCGTCTCACTCGTAATGAGAAGGTCTAGGGTTCGATTCCCTAAGGCGGCTCCCCATTCGCGGACCCGACACTCCCTTGACCGGCAGTGTTATGCCCTGGTTAGCTAGCTGTATCCCACCCAGCTCACCTTTCGGAGCTCCCATGACCTTTTCCACTCCCAGCAGCCGGCGTCCGTTCCGGCTGCTGGTTGCTGCCGCCAGCGCGATCGCGGCCACCCTTTTCACCGTCTCGGCCGCTGCGGCGGCGCCCGCTCCCGCCGGGGCGCCGGCTGCCACCACCAGCTCCAGCCGGGTCGTTCCGCAGTTGCAGGCGGTCGGCCTCGCGTCGACGATCGCGCTGAGCAACTGCTCGGGCAGCCTGGTCCGCTACCCGTCGTCCCTGGACACCGACCGGGCGATGCTGCTGACCAACGGACACTGCTACGAGGGCGGCTTCCTCGCGGCGGGCCAGGTGCTGGTCAACCGGACCAGCTCCCGCACCGGCAAGCTGCTCAACGGCAGCGGCACGGCCGTGGCCACGGTGAAGGCCGACCAGCTGCTCTACGCCACCATGACCGGCACCGACGTCGCGCTGTACCGGCTGACCCGTACCTTCGCCCAGATCAGGAGCACCACCGGCCTGAACGCTCTGACCATCTCCTCGACCCACCCGGTGGACGGGCACGCGATCTCGATCCCGTCCAGCTACTGGAAGCGGACCTACTCCTGCGCCATCAACGGTTTCGTCAGCACGCTGCGCGAGGGCGACTGGACCTGGCGCGACTCGATCCGCTACCGGTACCCGGACTCCGGTTGCCAGACGATCGGCGGCACGTCCGGCTCGCCGATCATCGACAACGCCAGCCTGCAGATCGTCGGCGTGAACAACACCCTGAACGAGCAGGGCCAAGCCTGCACCCTGGACAACCCGTGCGAGGTCAACGCCGACGGCAGCGTCACCTACACCAAGGGGCAGAACTACGGCCAGGAGACGTACTGGTTCACCACCTGCCTGACCTCGACCAACGCGATCGACCTGAACAAGACCGGCTGCCTGCTCACCAAGTAGATACCTAGAACGGCGGGCTCCTCGATGATCGCCGGAGCCCGCCGTTCTCATGTCGGCAGCGCGGGTGCTCGATACTGGCTGCCGTGGACTTCCTCCTCGAGCGGATGACCCGCCAGGGCCTCGCCCGGCAGGGCACGGGGCAGCCAGCTGAGGTGGCGGCGTCGGCGTTCGGGCTGCAGGCGCAGGATGCCGCCGCGGCCCGCCTCGGCGTCCGCGCCCGGTCCAGCGGGGTGGACGAGGCGGGCGTCGTCCAGGCGTGCGAGGTCCAGCGCAGCGTGGTGCGGACCTGGCTGATGCGGGCCACCGTCCACCTGGTGGCAGCCGAGGACCTCCGGTGGATGGCCGCCCTGTTCGGGCCGATGATCGAACGTCGTTTCGCCAACGTCCGGTGGCGGGAGCTGGGAATCGACGAAGGGGTCATCGAGGCCGCCACCCCGCTTGCCCACGAGGTGCTAACCGGTCGTCAGCTGACCCGCCGGGAGTTCGCCGCCGAGCTTGCCGATCGCGGCATCCGGCTGGCCGAGGACCCCTCTGCGCCGACCCACCTGCTGATGGCCTTGAGCTGCCGGGGCGTGACCTGCCGCGCAGGCGATCAGGGTCGCGATTCGACGTTCGCCCTCCTCGACGAGTGGGTGCCGAGCGGCCCGGCGCCCGCCGATCCGATGGCCGAGCTCGCGCGGCGGTACTTCCGCGCGTTCGGGCCGGCCACCGCCGCGGACTTCACCGCCTGGTCCGGCTTGCCGTCCGGCGCGGCGATCAGCGCCATCCGGGACGAGCTGACCGAGGTCGGGCTCCACGGCCGCCGGGGCTGGACGCTCGGGACGGTGGAACCGGCGCCGGGCGTGCGCCTGCTGCCGATGTTCGACAACTACCTGATCGGCTACCGCGACCGCACCGGGATGCTCGACCCCGCCGTACACGGCCGGATCTATGTCGGAGGAGTCGTCAAGGCCACCGTGCTCTGTGACGGCCGGGTGCTCGGCATCTGGCGGCTGCAGCGGTCCGGCCGGTCGGTGACCGTCCGGGTTGCGCCGTTCGAGCGGTTTACCCGCCGCCATCTCGATGAGCTCGAGCGGGAACGCGCCGATCTGGAAAGGTTCTTCGGCCGTCCAGTCGGCCTCACCGTCGACGGCTGACACCAAGCGACCCGGCGGCGCGCATACTGGAAGCAGTAGAGGTGGAGGTCCGCGATGTTCTTCTTGGCAGGCTCGCTCGCTGTGGGCGTGGGGATCTACCTGATGCACCGGGTGGCCAAGCGGGTCGATGACGTCGAGGCCGACTCCGCCTACCTCTACGAGAACGCGCAGGGTCCCGGGTACGGCTCTAAGTTCCTGAACATCCTGATTGGCCGCGACCGCGACTAGCTGTTCCTCCTGACGAGCTGAGAACGCTAGCTCGACATCGCGCGCGGACGCCAGCCGGCCGGCGGGTCCTCGCCGACGAGCCCGTCCACGGCCTCGCGCAGCAGGTCCGCCTGGCCGGTGTGCCGGCCGTACTCCTCGACCAGGTCGAACACGATGCGCCGCAGGCTGGCGTGGCGGCCATCGGGCCAGGCCAGGTGGGCCGGCTGGTCCAACCCGCCGTCGGCCAGCGCCGCGTCGAGCTTCGCCCGGGACCGTGCGACGGCACCGTCCCAGAGCGCGTAGAGCTGCTCGGGGGTGTCCTCCGCGGCGGAGTTGAAATCCCAGTCCGGGTCGGCGTCCCAGTCCGCGCTGTTCCAGGGCGGTCCTAGCGGCGCGCCGCTGAGCTTGGCGCCGAAGCACTGCTCCTCGACCCGCGCCAGGTGCTTGAGCAGGCCACCGAGGGTCAGCGGGGACGCGCCGAGCCGGGTCTGCAGCCCTGCCGGGTCGAGGTCGTCGGCCTTCCAGCGGAAGGTCGTGCGCAAGCGATCCAGGGCCCCGGCCAGGTGCTCGGCCTCGGTGCCGGCCAGCGGTGGCTCCCAGGGACAGTCGTCGTCAGTCATGTCCCCACCGTATCCCCAGCGGGGGGTGTGACGGTTGCGCGACGGGTGAGCCACGGCAGACGGACCAGTCTCGATGACGTCGATGACGTATGCCTAGGAGGTTGTCATGCCCGAGCAGTGCAATCACGAGAACGGGTGCAGTTGCCATGTCGCCGGTGCACCGATGCCGCCGATGCCACAGGGCTTCGCACCCCCGCCGCCCTACCAGGCGGCGGGCTCGCAGATGCCGATGCCGCCGATGCCCCGGATGCAGATGCCCTCGTGGGCCGCTGCCGCCGTGAATCGGCCGTCCATGCGGCGGGGGTGGCGGATCGGCATCGCCACGGTCGTGGTGGCCGAGCTCATCGCGGCTGCGGTGTTCATCACCGTCCAGCTCACCGACGACGATGGGGACTCGACCACCGCCCGCACGGTCGGCAGCGTCGCGGGCGCCGCTGACAGTGGCGCCGGAGCAGCGAGCGTGGTCGCCGGAGCCGCCGCAGGCGGCGCCGACTCCGCCGGGCTCGTCGCCAGCCCCGGCGCGGGCAACCTGCGCAAGGGCGCGGTCTTCCTGCAGTCCAACGACCAGACCGTCAACTCGGTGGTCGCCTTCGCCCGCAATGCCAACGGCAAGCTGGTCGAGGTCGGCCGGTACCGGACCGGCGGCAAGGGCACCGGCAGCTTCGAGGACAGCTCCAACGGCATCGTCCTGGGCAGCGCAGAGGGTGAGTCATCACCGAACCACAACATCAACGACAACAACCTGCTGTTCGTCACCAATGCCGGCAGCGGCACCATCACGGTCTTCGGAGTGCAGCCCGAAGGCCTGGAGCGGATCGGCGAGACGCCCAGTGGCGGCAACCGGCCGGTCAGCCTGACGGTCAACAACGGCCTGCTCTACGTGCTGAACAGCGGTGAGGTCGATCGCCGGCTGATCCTCGGTCCGACCACCGCCCTGGACAACTGCACCCACGACAACCTGCCCTCGATCACCGGCTTCCGGGTCACTCCGGACGGCACCCTGCAGGCCATCCCGGGCTCGACCCGGCTGCTGAGCGGAGTGCAGCGTTCCGGCTGTGCCCAGCTCTCCTTCACGCCGGACGGACGGCACCTCGTCGTCACCGAGCGGCTCTCGGGACGAGCCGGTGACCCCACAACGGAGCAGGGCGCGATCGACATCTTCGACGTGCAGTACGACGGCACCCTCGGCAACCGCCAGATCAACTACCCCGCCGGCAAGGGCCCGTTCGGCTTCACCTTCACCAAGGACGGCAAGCTCGTCACCACCGAGCAGAACGGTGCCTTGGGCAACCCGGGCGGTGGCCTTGCCTCGACCTACACGATCAACACCGACGGAACCATCAAGGCGATCAGCAAGGCGGTGCCCAACCGCCAGACCGACACCTGCTGGATCGCGCTGTCCCACAGCAAGAACATCGCGTACGTGTCCAGCCCGTGGTCTGACGGCCGGATCTCCTCCTACACGGTGTCCCCGACCGGCTCGCTGACCCTGCAGCACGAGGTAGCCAGCGCCGCCGACGGCAAGGACGCCCTGAAGGACAACATCGCCACCGGCGCGACCGACCTGGCCCTGAGCAGCGACGACCACTTCCTCTACCAGCTCAACTCCTTCGAGGGCGTGCTGGTCGTCTTCAAGGCCCAGCCGAACGGTCTGCTCACCTTCGTCGAGCGGCACCAGGTCTTCGCCCTCGAGCCCTTCGGCGCCGGTGGCGAGGCAGCGCCGTTCGGGCTGGCCGTGTACTGACCCGGCTCCACAACCCCCGACTGAAGCGAGGAATCATGCGATACGGAATTGTGGGGACGGGCTCGTACCTTCCATCCACCGTCGTCAGTAACGAAGCCATCGCCGAACGCACCGGCATCAAGGCAAGCTGGATCGCCGAGCGGACCGGGATCCACCAGCGGCGATTCGCCCAGCCGGACCAGGCCACCAGCGACCTGGCCGGGCTGGCAGCCCAGCAGGCCCTCGCGGCAGCAGAGCTGCCGGCCGAGCTGCTCGACTTCGTGATCCTGGGAACGTCCACCCCGGACTTCCCGCAACCGGCGACAGCCGTGATCGTCCAGGCCGCAATCGGAGCGGACCACGCGGCGGCGTTCGACGTCAACTCGGTGTGCAGCAGCTTCGTGTACGCCCTGGACGTCGCCCGTGGCCTGCTCGCAGCCGATGAGAAGGCGCGCTACGCGCTGGTCATCGGGGCCGATATCTACTCGCGTCAGCTCGATTTCGGTGACCACCGGTCGGCGGTGCTGTTCGGGGACGGCGCCGGCGCCGTGGTGCTGGGCCCGGTCGACGGCGAGCACGGCATGCTCGCCTCGCGGCTGGTGTCCGACGGCAGGCTGCAGGATCTGGTCAAGGTGGCCGGCGGGGGCAGCCGTAACCCGCACACGCCGTCCTCGCTGATGACCGGAGCCGGTTACTTCACGATGCAGGGACGCGCGGTGCGCGAGTACGTCGAGACCACGGTCCCTGACCTGCTCGAGGGCCTGCTCAAGGAGTCCGACCTCACCTTGGACGACATCGACATGGTGGTGCCGCACCAGGCCAATGCCATCCTGTTGCGCAACACCTTCGCCCGGGCCGGGTTGCCGTTGGAGAAGCTGCATCTGAGCTGTGGCCACTACGGCAACACGGCTGCGGCCTCCATCCCGATCACCCTGGACAGCGTGGTGCGCGGGCAGGGCATCGACCGGGGCTCGCTGGTGATGCTGCTCGGGATCGGCGGCGGTATGAGCGCCGGCGCATCCCTGCACCGCTGGGTCGGAACCTCGGCCGGATTGGCAGCGGCGTGATGACCAGCAACCTGCTGTATCCACTCGTCGAGCACGACTACCCGGTCGCGGTCCGGGCCCAGGGCAGCTATCTCTGGGACAGCACCGGAAAGTCCTACCTGGACGGTTGCTCCGGCGCGATCGTGATGAACGTCGGTCACGGCGTTCCGGAGATCACTGCGGCCATCCGCGCCCAGCTGGACAACATCACCTATGTGACCAGGCTCCAGTTCACCAACCCGTGGGCCGAGCAGCTGGCCACCGAGCTGGTGGCGCTGGCGCCGGGTGAGCTGGACCATGCCTTCTTCACCAACAGCGGTTCCGAGGCGATCGAAGCAGCGGTCCGGCTGGCAGTGCAGTACTGGCAGGAGGTCGGGCAGCCGCAACGGACGGTTCTGGTATCGCGCAACGGCAGCTACCACGGAGCGACACTGGCCGCCATCGGCCTGTCCGGGCATCCGGCCCGGCGCCGGCCGGTGCAGGCGCTGTTGCCGGACTGGCCACAGGCCAGCGCGGCCAACTGCTACGCCTGCCCGTTCGGCAAGACCCGATCCGGCTGCGCGCTGGACTGTGCGAGCTCCATCGAGGAGACCATCCTGCAGGCCGGGCCCGACCGGGTCGCCGCGGTGGTCATCGAGCCGGTGGTCGGCGCGTCCGGGGGCGCGGTGCCGTCCCCGGCCGGCTATCTGGCCGAGGTGCAGCGGATCTGCCGCAAGTACAACGTGCTGCTGATCGCCGACGAGGTGATCACCGGCCTCGGCCGTACCGGACACTGGTTCGGCTGCGACGAGGAAGGCATCGAGCCGGACCTGCTGGTGCTGGGCAAGGGAGTCAGCGGCGGGTACGCCCCGCTCGGCGCGGTGCTGCTGACCAGCCGGCTGCATGCGGCGATCCGCAATGGCAGCGGGCAGTTCAGCCTCGGCCATACCTATGCGGCCAACCCGCTGTCGGCCGCGACCGGGCTGGCTGTGCTGCGCTACGTGCGGGAGAACAACCTGCCCGAGCGGGCGCGCACCCTGGGGCCGGTGCTGGCCCAGGGCCTGCGCGAGGTGCTGGACAGCCGCGGGATCGTGGCGGACGTCCGGGGCCGCGGCCTGCTGCTGGCGGTCGACTTCTCCCGGCCCGGCCACCTCTCGGGCTACACCGCCAAGGCGGTCGTGGCCGCAGCGCTGGAAACGGGTCTGATGCTCTACCCCGCGGGCGTCACCGACGTACCGCAGGTCGTCGTCGTGGCTCCGCCACTGACGGTCACGGCCGCCGAACTGGAGCACCTGCTCACCTTGTTCGCGAACACCCTCGATTCGGTGGCCGACCGTGCCGGTCAGACCGCCCGTCCCAAGGAAGGAGCCGTCCGATGAAACTCGGATGGACACTGTCCCAGCGAGCACTCGCCGACCACTACGAACAACTGGCCCGCAAGCACATCGAGCCCCGCTCGGAGTGGCACTACAGCCGCGAGCAGCTCGACGTCACGGCCTGGCGGGCGCTCGCCGACGACGGCCTGTGGCGGATCCCGGTGCCCAAGAGCCTCGGTGGCGACGGCCTGACCTGGTGGGACTTCTGCGCCGCGCTGGAGGGAATCACCCGTGGCGGCAAGGACCTCGGGTTCTGCCTCTCCCTGATCGCGCACGCCGGCTTCGTCCGCTCGCTGGTGAACTTCGGCGGCGAATACCACCATCAGGTGGCGTTGCCGCGGATGATGAGCGGCTCCATCGGATCCACCGCGCTGACCGAGATCAGCGGCGGCTCGGACGTGGCCAAGGCGGCCACCACCGCGCATCCGACCGCCACCGGGTACAAGTTGATCGGCACCAAGGTGCACATCACCAACGCCCCGGTCGCCGACATGTTCTGGGTGCTCGGCCGGATCGACAAGCTGCCGGTCAAGCGGGACATCTCGGTGTTCGTCGTGCCGCGCGCCGATCAGGGCATGCAGACCGGCCAGACCGAGCACATGTTCGGAAACCGCACCAGCCCGACCGGCCCGATCTGCTTCTCCGGCCTGCCCATGGGCGCCGACCAGGTGCTCGGGACTCCCGGCGACGGCCTGCGGCTGACGTACGCCACCATCGCCTTGGACCGGCTGCTCTACGGTGTGGTCGGGGCGGCGTACCTGGAGAGCCTGCTCGCCGATGCGATGGACTTCATCCACCACCGCACGGCGTTCGGTCAGCCGATCGCTGATTACCAGTACGTGCAACGGCGGATCACCAACATCAAGCTGGCGATCGAGACCACCCGCTGGGTGTCCTACGCAGCGCTCGGAGCCCTGCTGGAGGACCAGCCCGAAGCGGGCCTGATGTCCTCGACCTCGAAGCTGGTCGGCTCGGAGAGCCTGGCCGCCGCGGCCCTGGACGTCATGCAGATCTTCGGTCACGCCGGGTACGAGGTCAGCCGGCATTCCCGCAACGTCCAGGACACCCTCGGCACCCTGATCGCCGGCGGAACGTCCGACATCCAGCGCAAGAACATCTTCACCCAGATGGTGAAGCTCCACCAGGCCGAAAGCGCGCCGACCACAGTGCCGACCACGCTGCCGACCGTTCTCACCGCCGTCCGCCGTGCGGCCTGACCACCACCGCCTGCCGTCCCGCTCTGGAAGGAAAACAAGATGCCCAAAGTCATAGTGGCCAATGTCGACAGCGATTCGATGTGTGGCAACGACATGTCGCCGGAGATCCACGCGCTGAGCTCGATGTGCTGTGATCGATTGCTGGTCATGGCCGAGGCCGAGGATCTGGTGATCCTGCCGCACTCGGTGTCGCCGGCGTTCCTCAGCTACCTGTCCGCCCTGCTCGGCCGCGAGCTCACCGAGCGCAATGTGGTGGTGCCACCGGACGGTGACGTCCGGCAGCTGATCCTCAACGATGCCTCCCTCAACAGCGGCCATGTCGCCGACGAGATCCGCAGGCGGGCCGGTGGCGACCTGACCGGCTGGCGGATGGAGGGCTACTTCCTGGACCGCCCGGTGATGGCGCTGGCCGACTCGCTCGGCATCCCGCTGGCCGGCCTCGACGAGGGAACCGACGAGGCCTGCCGGGACTTCCTGCGCTGCGGCGGCGCGGAGACCTTCAACAGCAAGGTGCTCTTCCGCCAGCTGGCCGGAACCGTCCACGCGCCGGTGCCCTCGGGCCGGGTGGCCAGCACCGAGCAGGAGCTCGGCGTCGCGCTGCGCACGTTGCTCCCCGACACCGGCCGGGTGATCATCAAGCAGGAGTTGAACTCCGGCAGCGCCGGCAACACGGTGGTGACCATCTTCGACGAGACCACGCTGACCGGAGCGTCCCGGGTCGTCCAGGTGCCCGAGGAGGGCGCCGACCTGGCCGCGGTCGCCGCGCAGCTGTGGCCGCTGGTGGCGCTGCAGCGCAACACCCGGGTGGTCATCGAGGCATATCACAAGGCTGCCCACGTCTACTACAGCGAACTGTGGGTGCCCGGCCCGCTCGGCTCGCCCCGGATGCTGAACTTCGGCGAGATGCGGATGGAGCCGACGTTCATCGGCTTCGAGATCCCCGGACAGCAGATGCTGCCGGCCGACCTGGCGGACATGTCCGCGCACAGCATGAACCTGGCCGCCGAAGCCGGCCGGCGCGGTTTCGTCGGCTACCTGAACATCGATTCGATCACCACCATGGACGGAACGCTGTTCTTCAACGAGGTCAACGGCCGGATGGGGTGCTGCACCAACATCGACTACCTGGCCAGGGTCCTGATCGGGGAGGACTACACCCGGCAGCGGGTCGTGCTCACCTACAACTGGATCGACGTCAAGGACTTCGCGGTGGCGGTTCAGGCCCTGGAGACCGCCGGCGTCGCCTTCGATCCCGAGACCAAGACCGGGGTGGTCATCGCCGTCGAGGACGTCGCCCGCTGCGGAGCCATCGACTACATGGTGGTCGGCTACGACGTCGCGCACGCCCGCGAGCTGGAGAAGCGCGCCCTGGTCGCCTTCGGGGTCGCCTGAGTCCTACCGGGAATCCCAACAGGTTTTCCCAAGCACGTACAGAAGAGGTGCAGTGATGGCAACCATCGGTCCAGATCCCACCCCGACCGCCTCGGCGGCCATCGCTGTTCCGCATCTCGCCGCGCTGCTGGCCGCGCGCCGGCTTGCGGCCCACCACGTCTATGACGCCGAGTGCGCGCTGCATTACGCGTATCAGGCGGCTCGTGGCGCCACGGCCGGCGAGGAGGCGGGCCAGTGCGACCAGTGGGTGGTCGCCGCCTACGCCCACCTGCACGCGGCGAACGTGGAGTATGCGGCGGCCTCGGCGGCGGTGGATGCCGCGGCGACGGCTCGGGCCGGCCTGCACCTGGTACAGCCGCCGGTCGGCCCGGTCCAAGCGGCTGAGGCGCACGAGGTCGAACCGCAAGCAGCC
Source organism: Jatrophihabitans sp. (assembly GCF_036388195.1). Lineage (GTDB taxonomy): Bacteria > Actinomycetota > Actinomycetes > Mycobacteriales > Jatrophihabitantaceae > Jatrophihabitans_A. Next base: position 21,524 of record NZ_DASVSG010000040.1, read on the forward strand.
GTGGGGTAAGCAGCCGTGGGGTAAGCAGCAATCGCCGATGCGGGGCGGACATCGCCGGCGCGGGTGCGGAGGAGGTCGCCATCAGGTGGCCGAAGTGATCGAACGAGCCGGATGGGAAGTGACACGATGCCGCACGCGCAGTCCATGGAAATCTTCGAACACCACGAGTCGCAGGTCCGAAGCTACTGCCGTAGCTTTCCAGCCATCTTCGAACGGGCCGGCGGCACCTACCTCTGGGACACCGACGGGCACCGCTACGTCGACCTGCTCTGCGGCGCCGGAGCGCTGAACTACGGCCACAACCCGCGACCCATCGTCCAGGCGGTCACCAACTACCTGGCCGACGGCGGCCCGATCCAGTCACTGGACCTCTACACCTCGGCGAAGGCGGAGTTCCTCAGCCGGTTCTCCTCCGAGATCCTGGCGCCTCGCGGGCTCGGCGACTTCGTCGTGCAGTTCCCCGGCCCGGCGGGCACGCTGGCCGTGGAGGCCGCGATGAAGCTGGCCCGCAAGGTCACCGGACGGACCAACGTGATCGCCTTCCGCGGTGGTTTCCACGGCGCGTCGCTCGGCTCGTTGGCAGCGACCACCTCACCGGTGCTGCGCGGAGCGGCCGGGATTCCCCTGAGCGGCGTGACGATCCTGCCGTACGGCAGCACCGGGGTGCCCGGCATGGTGGACGCGCTCAAGCGCGAGCTGCGGGCCACCGGCCACGTGCCACCGCCGGCGGCGATCCTGCTGGAGACGGTTCAGGGCGAGGGCGGCCTGTCCGTCGCGTCCCCGACCTGGCTGGCCGAGGTGCGGCGGATCGCCGACCGGATCGGGGCGCTGGTGATCGTGGACGACATCCAGGCCGGGTGCGGCCGGACCGGCACCTTCCTGAGCTTCGAGCACGTCCCCGACTTCCAACCGGACATGGTGTGCCTGTCCAAGTCGCTCAGCGGCATGGGGCTGCCGATGGCCGCCCTGCTCATCCGCCGCGATCGCGATGTGTGGGCGCCGGGCGAGCACAACGGCACCTTCCGCGGCCACAACCTGGCCTTCGTCGCCGGCAGCGCCGCGCTGGACTACTGGGCCGATGCGTCCTTCGTCAGGCACGTGACCGAGCTGGCCACGAAGATCGAGTCAGACATCGCCGAGCTGGCCCGCCAGCTTCCGGTCGGGACGGCCGTGCCGGTCGGCCGGGGATCGTGGAGCGGCCTGCGCTTCGCCGACGCGGAGTTGGCGTCGGAGATCCGGGCAGAGCTGTTCGGAGCCCGGATCATCGCCGAGACCTGCGGCGGCGGCCACGTGCTGAAGCTGATGCCGCCGCTCACGATCACCCGGGCCGAGTGGTCTGCGGTGGTGGGCCGGCTCAGCGAGGTGGTGCTGGACACCACCCGGCGCTCACAGCCGGGTGACTACCTGGACCTTAGAGTGCCGGCGTGAGTACTCATCCTCTGGCAGCGACCCCGGCCGGCCTCGATGCGGTGGCCCGGCTGACCGCGATCACCCTGGACGCCCTGCGCGAGGGCCGGTCCCGCCGTTGCGGGCCGATCGCCCGCGGCGGTCCCGAGTCGGTGGCGGATATGGTCCGTGAGCGCCTGCCGATAGCCTTGCCGCAGGACGGGGTGGGTGCCGACGAGGCGCTTCGCCGGGTGGTCGGGATGGTCGCCGAGGGCGCGGCGGATCCGGCCGATCCACGGTGCGTGGCCCACCTGCACACCGCGTCGCTGGCGGTGGCCGCCGCGGCGGATCTCGCCGCGAGCGTGCTCAACCCGTCGCTGGACTCCTGGGACCAGGCGCCGGCGGCCGGCGAGCTGGAATCGCGGGTCAGCCAGGTCATCGCCGGGCTGGTGTATCCGCTGATCCCGGATGCGGATGCGATCGTGACGACGGGGGCCACCGAGTCGAACCTGGTGGCGTTGCTGCTGGCCCGGGAACGGCTCGGCAGCAGACTTCAGGTGCTCTGCTCGGCCGACGCCCACCACAGCGTCGGACGGGCGGCCTGGATGCTGGGCCTTCCTCCGCCGGTGCCGGTGCCGACCCGCCGTGGCGCGCTGGATACCGCTGCTCTGGCCGGACTGCTCGCGCAGATCACCGATCCGGTGTTCGTGGTGGCGACGGCCGGCACGACGGACCGGGGCGTGATCGACCCGATCGGCGCCATCGGCGAGCTCACCCGGGCGCACGGCGGTCACCTGCACGTCGATGCCGCGTACGGCGGTGGGTTGCTGTTCAGCAGTCACCGCAGGCTGATCGACGGCATCGAGCTGGCCGACACGGTTGCCCTGGACCTGCACAAGTTCGGTTGGCAGCCGTTGCCAGCAGGCTTCCTGGCCGTCCGGTCGGCCGGCCTGCTGACCCCGCTGTCGTTGGTCGCCGACTACCTCAACGCCGAAGACGACCAGGAGGCAGGCTTTCCCGACTGGCTGGCCCGGTCGATCCGGACGTCCCGGCGGCCGGACGTGCTCAAGATCGCGGTCACCTTCCAGGCGCTCGGCTGGAACGGGCTTGCCGAACTGACCGACCGATGCTGCTCGATGGCCCAGGATGCCGCCGACCTGATCGAGGTGCGGCCCGGTTTCCGGCTGCTCGAACGGCCGCAGATCAGCACCGTGCTGTTCCGTCCCACCGTGGCCGACCGGATGCGTGTCGAGGCCGGCAACGAGCTGGTCACCGAGGTGCGCCGCGTCCTGCTCGCCAGCGGCGCCGCGGTGCTCGGCCGAGCCACCGTGGCCGAGGACGGCCTGGTGTGGCTCAAGCTCACCCTGCTCAATCCCGAAGTGACCCGGCCGCAGCTGATCCAGCTGCTGGACGCGGTCGAATCGGTAGTGGACAGCCTGGAGGCGACGTCCCTGATCGGAGAGGAATTACAGCATGCGAGAACTACCTGATGCCCTGACCGGCACCCACCGGCACGAGGTCACCGAGGCAGATGCCGCCACCCGGTGGCGCAACGACCTGCCGGTGCTGGCCACTCCCGTGCTGCTGTGGCTGGGCGAGCTCGCCGCGATGGACGCCCTCGGCGACTACCTCGAGGACGACGAGATGACGGTCGGGCTGAGCCATGACGCGAGCCATCTGGCCGCCACCCTGGTCGGTGAGCAGGTGTTCCTGACCGCCGTGCTGGCGCACCGGCATGGCAACCGGCTGGTGTTCGAGGTCAGCGGGCATGACGGGATCGACGAGGTGCTGCGCGGCACCCATACCCGGGCGGTGGTGTCCCGCAGCAAGTTCCTGGCGCGGCTGGCCGAGAAGGCTGAGAAGGTCGAGAAGCAATCCCGGCCGCTCAGCGCGTAGAACGCGCGTCCGGTAACCCCCGTCGTGAGACTTGCGACGGGGGTTACCGCTTCAGCTAGCCTTCGTCGTCGCGTTCCTCGTCATTCCCGCGCCGGCGCAGCGTTCGCTCGGCGATTCCGTTGGAGAGCTTGCCCGTCATCGATCTAGCCCGGCCGAGGGTCTCGTTACCGAGGCGCCTGGCGGTATCGACGCCCTCTGCCCCGGTCCCGAGTACCTTGTCCCTCGCCTCCGCGGCCGCGTCCACCCATCGTCTGGCCTCCCATGACTGTCGACCGCCCTCGATCCCGAGCCGGCCGTGGAAGTCAACGATGGCTATCGCGACATGATTGCTCGAATGCACCACATCACGGGACGTGCTCGGGTGCAGCAGCACCTTCGCATTGGCCGTGCCGGCGGCCGCATCCATACGAGTCAGCAGGCGCTCGGTGCTCCGTGAGATGAGTTCGAGCCGGTTCTGCCGGGCAGCCCGAAGCCCGAGGCGATGCCGGTCAAGCTCCTCCGGAGCTGCGTCCAGCACCCGATCGAGCTCGAGCACGGCAAGCGCATCCTGCAGTTGGTGGCAACGAGCCAGGACAGCGAGCCACTCCTGGACCTTGGACTCGGCTTCCTGCGCCGTCTTGGCCAGATCGCCGACCTTGGTCTTGCGCTCCGACTTCTCCGCGAGTGCGTCGAGTTGGTGCAACGCGTATGCCTGGGTTCGGGCGATCGTCATCGACGTGGCCTGCACCTTCGACCACGTGACCTCGGAGACCCTGCCGACCTGCTCCCGGATGGTCATGGCCTCCTCGATGACGAGGCCCACGCCGATCATGTCCGCCAACACAGCGTCCTTCTGGGCGCGGAGCACATCGTCGACCTTCTGATCGATCGTGGCGAGATAGTCGGTGATGTCGTCCATGGCCTGTTGCATCGCGAGCTGCGCCATGATGCCCCCGGCACTAGCCAGAAGGGCCGGGTTGGTCAAAAACGAGCCGGGCCCCTTGGCGAACTCGACGAATGTCCTGACCTGGCCCTTGCCCCCCTTCACCACACCTGTGCTGAGACCGGTCGTCTTGCTTTCCCTCAGCCCGTGCTTCTTCACAAGCTGCGCGGACTCCTTGGTCAGCTTCACCCAGCGACCTGAGTTGGCAGCGATCTCGGCACCTGCCTGTGCGGCTGCGGCCCCGGTACTGAGGACGGCTCCGAGCCGGGGCAATCCGAGGTCCTTCGACGGCAATCCCTCAGCGACGAGGAAGCGTTCGACAGCCGTAGGTTCCCCGATGACCGCCAGGCCATCGCCGTCACTGATCAGCTGGATCTCGCCGTCCATCGCTGTCTCCTGAAACTGTGGGCAAGGGAGGTGGCTCCCACCAGTTGGGGTGGAGCCAGGCTGCGTGGCGGTCGCGCGGGTGGGCGTCGACATCTTCCAGGATGGGAGATCCTACGCTCACCCTCAGCTCGTCCGACCGAAGACCTCGAGGTTCACGACGCGTGCCGGGTCCACCCCAACTAGATGTGTGGCGCGGCGCTGCGGCTGCGAAGGACGCCGCGCGCACCGTGGTCCGGCAGCAAGCACTAGGCCCGGAGCTACGCCGCCTCGCGGCGGTCTTGGACCTCCAGAGGTATGACCGGCAGCGCGATCACCACGTTGTGGGTCAGGTCTCCCTGGATCGGCTCGGCCAGCTTCGGCTGGTCCGCGGCGACCGTCGCCGGCTCGGTCACCGTCGCCGGCTCGGTCAGGTCAGCGACCGAAGCCTGGGACTTCGCCCGGGATCCGACCAGGGTCAGCAGCGGACCTGCGGCCGCGGTGGTGAGCAGCGCCATCAGCACCAGCAGGGAGTACAGCGTCGTGTTGAGCACGTCCAGCTGCAGGCCGACCTGTAGCACGACGAGCTCGGTGACACCGCGGGCATTCATCAGCGCAGCCACCGACATCGCGCCGGTGCCATTCATCCCGGCGATCCGGGCGCCCAGATAGCTGCCACCGACCTTGCCGGCGAACGCGACGGCCAGGATCAGGGCCATGTCGCCCAGCTCGGCCAGGCCGATGCCGGCCAGGCTGACATTCAAGGCCGCGACCACGAAGAAGATCGGCAGCAGGAACAGGTGGCACATCCGGCCCAGTTCCTCCACGTGCTCGCGCATCACCGGATGGTCGCGGTGGGGAAGCACCGCGCCCATCAGGAATGCGCCGAACACCGCATGCAATCCGAGCCATTCGGTGGCGGCAGCCGACAGGAACAAGCCGGCCAGGACGGCGCCGAACACGGTCGTGCCGTTCCAGCGGCCCAGGGCGCGGGCTATCACCGGTCGTAGACCGAACAGCACGACAAGATACGGCGCAGCCATCACCAGATGCCAGGCCTCGCCGCCGCCACCCAGCGCCACGATCACCGCCAGGACTCCCCAGCTGGTGGCATCGACCGCGGCTGCGGCCGCAAGCGCGACGCCACCGACCGGAGTGTTCGTCAACTTCCGGTGACTGAGGATCCGGGCCAGCACGGGGAGCGCGGTGATCGACATGGTGGTGCTGATGAACAGCACGAACTGCACGCTGTTGGCCGGGTGGTACCTGGTGAGCAGCCAGCCGCCGAGGGCGAGCCCGAGAACGAACGGGGTTGCCATCGAGCCGATCGCGACGGCCAGCGTGACCCGGCCCTGCCCGCGCATCTGGTTGGGCTCCCAGTGGTAGCCGACGGTGAACATGAACAGGACGATGGCGAGGGCCGATATCCCGCCCAGCGCGCCACGCACATTCGAGGCGAGCATGGTGGGAGTCAGCTCGGTGTAACGCAGCAACCCTGCCAGCAGCACGCCAGCGGTGATCTCACCGACCACCGGTGGCTGCCCTATCCGCACTGCCAGATAGCCGGCCAGCCTCGCGGCCACGATGATGATCCCGATGTCGAGAAGTAGCATCATTGGGGTTGCTCCGTCCTGTACCTCCAGTGCGAGACGGCAGCACGCCGCTCGCATTCGATGTCGTTGCTTGCTGGTGGAGGCCGTTCAGCGACCCCGGTCCCACTGGGTGTGTGTCAGTTCCTGCGTGCCAGGTGCGTAGGTATCAGTTGCGATAGGTGTCGAACCGGAGCTGCCTGGTGCCGATCGCGATCAGCGCCCCCGGCCGCAGGGTGCGGTTCCCACCGGCCGACAGCGGTTCCCAGCTGTCACCGCCCGGCTCGCACACGTACGTGCCGTGGGTCGAGCCGATGTCGCTCACGCTGACCTCCCACTCGCGCAGGCTCACCCTCGCGTGCAGGTCCGACACCATGCCGTCCTCCAGCCGTACCCCGGTCGCCTCGCCGCGCGCGACCTCCTCGGCCAGATCCGGCGCGCTGCCCAGCACGTAGTCGCGGTCCAGGGGGAGCAACCGCCCGTCGTCGAGCAGCAGGACCCCCAGCACGGGACGCTCGTCCAGCGCCAGGATCCGGCCGGCCTGGGTGAGGCCGATGCCGCAGACGCCGCAGTAGGTGAGCTCCGGATCGTTGAAGTGGCCCTTGCGACACCGCACCCCGGTGATGGTGGCGGTCACGCCGCGCAGCTGACCGTCGGGCCCGGTAGTGGTCCGGGTGGTCACGGTCAACCCGTCGCTCGCCGGCGACTCGGGCCGCAGCAGCGGCGGGGACAGCTCCACCTCCACCTCCACCGAGGTCACGATCGACTCGGGCGATGATTCGGCGCCGGCGGCCGGTGGGCCGGCGGGCTCGCTCGAAGGAGCTTCGGGTGCAGCCGGCTCGGGCCGGCTTGCCATCGGATGATCGGTGGACGGGTGCTGGTGATGGTGTGCGGCAGGGCAGGTCGGCGAATGGGCTGCCGTAGTCATGGGATCGCTGGCCTCGGCGACGGAGTCGCTTGCTTCGGACACAGGATCGCCGGCCTCAGCGACCGGATCGCTCGTGCCGGCCACGCGATCGCTCGACTCAGCCATGGGATCGCTCGACTCGACCATGGGATCGCTCGACTCAGCCACGGGATCGCTCGACTCGACCATGGGATCGCTCGACTCGACCACGGGATCGCCCGGCCCCATCACCGGGCCGGTCGCCTCGGTCCCCGAAGTCCCGGTCATGGAGGTTCCGTCCGCCGAGGCCTCGGTCGTAGCGCTGGAGGCCTCGCCGGCCGGGCCCAGCTCCGCCCGGACGCTGGTCGACTTCCCGCCGACGAAACCGTCCATGGTGGCCGCGCCGGTGCTGGAGAGCTCCAGCGTGCCGAGCTGCGTGCGGATCCTCACCCGGGCGTCGCCGTGCACCAGGGCGGCCACCCCACCGGGCAGCTCGTGGATCGCGCACACCGACGGCACGTGCTCGCTGGTGGCAAGCAGGTGCGCCACCGTCTGGCTGAGCGTCTGATCGGGGTGCCCACCGGCCTCGGCGCCGGCGGCTCGGGCAGCCGCCAGCAAGCGGGTGATGACCTGCTCGTCACCCGGCCCTACCAGCAGCGTGACGTCGCCATACCGGGTCACGGTTCCTTCGCTCACGTGCGGCCGCGGGGCCGGGCTATCTGTCTGCATGATCGTCACACCAACCTTCCGCCACGGAAGCGCCATCGGATGAACGGCGCTCGCATCGGCCCGTTCGCGAACACCCACACCGCCACCCAGACCGTTGTGAAATGCAGGGCGAAGGCCCAGGCCGGCACGGACCCCGGCAGGTACGGAAGCGTGCCGGCCACGGCAAGCGCGCCGACCAGCACGCCCTCGGGAACGAGGGTGAGGAGGCCGAAGAGGGTCGGCCAATCCTTCTCCCAGCGCAGTTGCATGAGCAGGTGGTAGATCAGCTCCCAGCCGATGCCGAGCACCGCCACCGACGCCAGCACGACGAACGTCGCCTGGTACCGGTCACCGAGCGGGCCGTCGACCGGGAGGAACGGGGTGATCGCCAAGGTGACAATCGAGCCGATCAGAGCGAGCAGGAACACCCGCGTCTGGATCCGGCCGTACAGGGTCGGCACCATGATTGACTTCCTCCTCGATCAGATCTGCCGGCCGCGGAGCCAACGGCACCAACCGGCGAACGACGAAGCCGGGCCGAGCCGCCGGCAGAAACCTCGGCGGGCGATGTCGTCCACCACCTCCTGCGCGGCGATCTGCAGTCCCAGGAAGGTGTCCACTCCCGGGAACGGCCCACCGAGCGACGCGGCGCCGGTCACGTACATCCGGCCCATGCCGCTCTCGGCGCCGTTCACGGCGAACGAGCTGTCCACGTCGATCCGGCCGCTGTCGTTCATCCGGGCGCCACCATGGACGAGGATGTCGTTGAGCACCTGGTGCTCGGTCACGTCGGCGTTCAGGCCGGTGCAGTCGATGATGTAGTCGGCGTGCACGTGCAGCTCGCCGTCGGAGATCTGGAGCCGGGTCGCGACCCCGTCGCCCTCGGGCTCCACGCCCGCCACGGAGCCACAGATCACCCGGTACCAGCCCTCGTTGCGGGCGATTCGCAGCTGGCGCTGCCACTCCCTGCGCCACGCGGTCGTGGTGCCGCCGATGTCGGCGTAGAGCTGCCCCCGCCCGTCCCGGTCCAGCCGGCGCATCTCGGCCTTGAGCTGGCCACCCCACACGGACTTCGGGTAGTTGAAGCCCTGATAGGCAAAACCATTGCTGCCGGGGCGCTTGGCCATCTTGTACTTGCGGTCCGGCCCGTCGACATAGGTGCGCAGCACGTGCACGATCCGGGTGTCCAGATTGTTCTGCTGCCGATCGCGGATCAGCCGCTCCAGCACCCGGGACGCGACGATGCCGCCACCGCGCACCACGACCGTGCCCGGCCTGCGGGCCAGCGAGTGGTAGACGTGCTCGTGGTTCTCGTAGGCGTTGACGACACGGTGGTAGTCCTTCATGGCCATCCTGAACCGCTGGAGCTCGGGCAGGAACTTCAGGCCGGTGTACCCGACGGCCAGGTGGACGTCCCGGCAACGGACCACGCGCTGCACCGGCTCCTCGGCCCACCGATCGGTGTAGAGCACGAAGTACCCGCCGCCGAACCGCCGGCGGACGAACTCGACATCACCGCGCTGCAGCATGTCCCAGTAGCGGATCCGTTGGGCCTCCGCCCTGATCGAGTCCATCACCACCCGCAGCTTCGGGGTGTAGAAGTCGGCGAACATCGGCTCGACCAGCACGTGCAGCAACGGGCCCAGGCTCCGGGTGCGGACGGCTTCGCTGAGCGCATAGGACGGAAAGCCCCAGATGTTGTCCGGGCGGGAGGCCGAGTCCGAGCGGATGCGGTCCTCGCCCTTGATCTGGGACACGGTCGCCAGATGCTCGTACGTCTGCCACGGATGGGTCAGGTTGGAGATCACCTGGATGTCCGAAGTCGGCAGGTTGCCCGCTACTCGCAGGTAATCCACCGTGACGAACGAGCCGATGCCGCCTCCGACCGTGACGATCGGCATGTCGTACATGGGGATTCCCGCAGCTGACACCATGTCATCAGTCCACTGATCGGTGTCGCGCAGCAGCGCGGGCAACCCGGCAACAGCCGGCTGCTCACCCTCGGAGGAGGGTGCGTCGAGCACTTCGGTCATCTTCATCACCGCCTGGTGTTGGTCGCTTTACGCAATAGGGGAGTTGTCTCCACCTTGGTCGATCTGCCGTCGCACCTGCGTGGTGAGGCCGTGACACCCACAGCCTTCCCCGGCCCGTGGCGCCACAACCGCAGGTTCAGCTGGCCTGACTCCAGAGCAGCTCGTTCAACGTCGTGGCAGGGTCGAGGCCCAGCTCGTCGCGCAAGGTCTTGCAGTACCCGGCGTAGTGCGAGATCGCGTCATGGCGGTTGCCCTGGGCGAGGTAGGCCCGGATGAGCTGCTCATGCGCGGTCTCGCGCAGGGTGTCGGCGTGGATGACCGCGAGCGCGGCCTGCACGGCGGCGCCGTACTGCCGCTTGACGGTGAGCAGGTCCGCCAGCCGCTCCAGGGCGTCCAACCGCAGCCGCCGGTAGCAGGCCTGGTACTCGATCAGCCAGCCGTCGTCCCAGTCCGGCAGCAGGTCGCGGTCCAGCTCGGTCCACTGCACCAGGGGCATCACCTCGGCATGGTCGTCCGGACGGATGCTCAGCAGGCTCGAGGCGAACGCGCGGGTGGAGTCGATGTCGACCCGCAGCTCGGGTGCCAGCCGGACATCGGTCTTGGTGCTCAGCACCAGGCCGGGAGCCTGCCGCTGCAGGCGGTAGAGCGTGGTACGCAGGTTCGAGTGCGCCCGGTCGTGGCTGGCGTCCGGCCAGAGCATCCGGGCGATCTTGTGGCGCGGCGCCTGGCGGTTGAGGCACACCAGCACCGCGAGCAAGCGCTGCACGGTGGGGCCGGTGTCCACCACGACGTCCTCGACCACCAGGTGGAAGCCGCCGAGCAGCCCGAGCTCGCAGTGGCCCGGAGTCCGGATGCCGGAATCCTCGGGCGGCGGCACCAGCCGCAGTGGCGCCGGGCCGGTCTGGGTCGCCGGGGCGGGTGGGTTGTTCGGTCTTACGCCATTGCGCGGAGCGGTGCGGTGCGGGTCGGTGGGGAGGTAGGTCGACATCACGGTCTCCTTGGGAAGAGTGCGGGCCTGGCAGGACGGGGGCAGGGCGGGATGGCGGCGGCACCGCGTGCCACCGCGATCGGTGTGCTTCTGGTACGGGCGGCCAGCCGGTGGAACCGGCGGGTCAGCCTTCGGGACGGGTGGTACGAGTGTTCGGACGGGTGGTACGAGCGTTCACGTACGGGTGGTACGAGCGTTCTAGTACGGCGGATCAGTCTTAGGTCTGGGCGGATCGGGCTTTGGCCTCGGCCAGCACGTCCTCGCCGATCGCCCCGATCAATGCGGCAGCGGCGGCAATCGCAACGCAGGCGATCAGCGCGGCCCGGATACCGACCGGCTCGAGCAACCCGGCGACGATCAGGCCGGCGGCGCCGAAGCCGACTCCGCCGGCGGCGTACAGGCTGGAGAAGCCAGCCGCCCAAGCTGATTCGGGCAGCAGCTCCTGCAGGCCGGCAGCCCGGGCGACCAGCGCCGGCGTCCCGGCCAGTCCGGAGAGGATCATCAGGGCGATGACCAGGACCGCGTTCGGCATCACCACGGCGAGGCCCACCAGGACGGCCACAGCCATCACGAGCACGAGGGTCTGGGTCCGGTAGGTGCCAGACCACTTCCGGCTGCCGTAGATCAGGCCACCGATCATGCCGCCGACGGCGAACACGGCCAGCACCGGTCCGGCTACCCCGCCATCGGTGCCGAGCGAGTCCAGCAGCTCCGGCAGGCCGGTGTAGGCCGCGCCGACGCACATCAGCACCGCGCCCTCCTGGAACGCCGCCGGCCAGCTCAGCCGGAAGATCCGGACCCGCTCCCCGGAGGCGTCCTGGGCAGGGGGGGCCTCGTGCAGTTCACCGGCAACCAGGATGCCGTGCAGCGCGATCCCCGCGCACACCACCAGCGGCCAGGCCTCGCCGGCGAACAGCGCGACCAAGCCGACCACACCCGGCCCGACCGCCCACACCAGCGTGGTCAGGCTCGACTCCAGGCCCAGCGCGGCGTGGTGGACCGACGGATCGACGGTGCGCACGAGCAAGGCGCGCAACCCGCCGTGAGCGCCGGAGGAGATGGCGCCCGCGCCGGCGGCCAGCAACACCATCGACCAGATCGGCAGGCTGCCGGCATCGATCAGGTTCGGAATGGCCAGCGCGAGCAGCATGCTCGCCTGAAGACCCAGCACCAGCCGGATCTCGGCGCGGGCGGATTTCCGATCGAACCGGCGGCCCAACACGCTGGCTGTGAACGCCTCGGCGAAGGCGTTCGCCCCCGCGAGCACGGCGCCGACCGCGTAGGAGTCGGCAGCGAGGTGGCCCAGGTAGACCAGTGCCAGCGGAGACATCGCCACCGGCAGCCGCTGGCACAGCACGATCGTCGTCCAAGCCGGCATTCCGGGAGTCCGCACCACCTTGCGGTAGGAGCGGAAGCCACCCTCTGGCTCGACCGGCGGCTGCTCGACGACGTCCGCTGTGGTGGTCATAAAGACTCCTACCTGTCGGCCACGCGTCGCTCAAGCGCGACGTGCGCGTGACGTATAAATGTCAGTAGGAGAAACGGGCGGATTCGTTACAGATTCTGCTGAGAATTGCGTGTTAAGCGGCGAGGTCAAATTCGCGTCAGCAGGCCAGATCTAAATAGCCCTCAAGCGCTGAACGGACGCGCGAGCGGGCACGGTGCAACAGGATCCGCTGGTTGCCGTCCTCGATGTCGAGCAGCTCCCGGACCTCGGCAGCGCTCCAGCCCTCGACATCGCGCAAGGTGATGACGATGCGCTGGTTCTGCGGCAGCTCGGCTATCGCGGTGCTGACGATGTCCTGGACCTCGCGCGACAGCAGCGCGTGCTCGGGCAGCGTCGACCAGTCCGGCGGCGAGTTGACCCAGTGCCCGGCGTAGGGCCCCGAGCTGTAGAACCGGTCGGCATCGACGGCGGGAGTGGCGTCCTCCTCGATCTCGGACAAGCTCGAGAACGGCAGCGTCTGGCGTTCGGCGGCCGACCGGCGCTGGGCTATCCGGACGACGATCTGGCAGATCCAGGTGCGTAGCGCGGACCGGCCCTCGAATCCGTCCAGGCCGTTGAGCACCGCGATCCAGGTCTCCTGCACCGCCTCTTCGGCCGCCTCGCGGGTCGGCGAATAGATGCGAGCGAGCCTGAGCAGGACACCGTGATATGCCTTGACGACTGTCAGGAAGGCCGTCTCATCGCCTTGCCGCAGCGCCTGCAAGTCCACTTCGGTCATCTTCGAGCTCGACCCGCCAGCCAGTGCCGATGAAGGTCGGCCAGCCGCTGCTCCACCGATACCTCCGGGGCTTCCGGAGGAAGGATCGCCGTGGCGCGGATGGTGGCTCGTACTTGCGCGATATACCGATCGCAACTTTGGCACCCCTCGAGATGCTTGTTGACCCGCTCGGTCTCAGCCGGACCCAGGACTCCCTCGAGAAAGTCCGTCACCAACTCGACCAACTCCTGACACGCCATATCGTCCATGCGCTTGAGTCTTCCATGGGTACGGCCATGCGGGCGGGACTCGCGTCAAAATGAGCTGGAGGCGCCCAGGTACAAACAACTGCCCGAAGGCCGGTTTTAGCTGCTCAGTGCGGTGCTCTCGCAAGCTACGTTAACACCTGCAGACAGTCATGGCGACCTTTATGGACAATCGAATTATTAGCTCTAACGGGAACCAAACTCTTTTTTGCGAACCGGAAAACGGAGCATGCTGAGCAGTGCTCTCGCGCCACCGGCAGCGCGCCGTCCGGCTCCGATCGCGAGCCCCAGCGGGCCGGCCTCAGCCCTCGGGCCGGAGGTGCTCCAGCGCCAGCTTCTGCACGTCCGGACGCACGATCTTGCCGAGCCCCGTCCGGGGGAACGCGTCGACGCCGAGGTCGGTCAGCGGCACGAACCGGCGCGGCACCTTGAAGGTGGACAGGTGCTTGAGCAGCGTCGCCCGCCAGCCGTCCTCGTCGGCCCGGGCGCCGGGCAGCAGGGTGTAGACCAGCACCAGCTCCACGCCCGTCACCGGGTGCGGCAGCGTCGCGACCACGCCGTCGGCCATGCCGGTCAGCCGCGGCACCACACCCTCCACCTCGGCCGGGTACATGTTCTCGCCGCTGACGATCACCATGCTGTCCAGCCGGTCGACGATCGACAGCTCGCCGTTGTCGTCGAGGTTGCCCAGATCGCCGGTCCGGATCCAGCCGTCCACCACCCGCTCGGCGGTCAGCTCCGGCTGGTTCTCGTAGCGGCTGAACATGTTGGCGCCCGACAGCAGCACCTCGCCGTTCTCGCCGGCCTCGGCATCGGCGCCGTCCGGCCGCACGACCCGGACCCGGCTGCAGTCCAGCGGCAGGCCCGCGGTCCGGCGGTCGCCAGGCTTGCGGCTGCGCGGCTCGACCGTGGTGATGGTGGCCATCTCGGTCATGCCGTACACCTGGTAGACCGGGATGTCGAAGGTGGACTCGAACCGGTGGATCAGCTCGGGGCTGAGCGGCGAGCCGCCGGCCAGGTAGCCCTTCAGGCTGCGTACCGCAGGCCGCTCCGGGTTCTCCGACAGGTGCGCCAGATAGGCGTTCACCGACAGCGTCCAGGTGGGGGCGAACCGGTCGACGTAGGTCCAGAACCGCGCCAGCGCCGCCTCCGGGCGCACGCACACGGTCTTGCCGCCGCTCCACAGCGGGGTCAGCGTCGGGAAGGTGTGCCCGCCCGCATGGAACATCGGGTTGACATTGAGAAAGACGTCGTCCTCGTCGGCCTCAGCCCACAGCGACAGCGACAGCGATCCGGCGAGCAGGCTCTGGTGCGGCAACACCACGCCCTTGGCCGCTCCGGTGGAGCCCGAGGTGTACACGATCTCGGCGTCCTGGGCGCCGCTGCGGTCGACCGGGGACAGCTCGCCCTGGTAGCTGGAGCCACGGGCAAGCAGGTCGGCGATCAGGGCCTCCTCGTCGTCCGCGGACAGCCAGGCCGAGGTTCCGGACAGCTTCACCTCGGTCGCCGCGCGCCCGATCACCAGGGCAGGCCGGGCGTCGGCGAGCTGCGTCTCCAGCTCGGCCGCCCCCGCCTTGGGATTGAGGAACACCAGGGTGCGCTGGGCGGCCATCACACCGAGGGTCAGCAGCGCGGCCAGGGACGAGTTGTGCAGGATCACCGCGACCCGGGCGCCGACCGGCGCATCCCGCTCGTCGAACAGCGCCGCGCACCCCCGGGTGAACGTCAGCACGTCGGCGAAGCTGATCACCCGGCCGTCCTCCTCGACCGGCAGCAGGTACGGCCGGTCGCCGAACTTCACCGCCGAACCCGTCACCAGGTCGAGCAGGTTGCGGACCGACGGCAGCCCACGGTCGCCGGCGTGCTCGGCGGGTGAGCTCGAGACGTCCGCCACGTCGACCGATCCGCTGGACCCGGCGCCGGCGGCGCTGCGCACCACCGCGCAGAGCTGGCGCACCGTCGGCGTCTCGAAGATGACGTCGACGACGTCCACGCCGTAGGCCAGCTCGAGCCGGGTCACGATCTCCACCGCCGAAAGGGAATCCATCCCCAGCTGCATGAGGTCGTCGTCCGGACCCAGGTCCGATCGCTTCAGAACCTCTGCGCAGATGGAGGTGACCCGAGATTGAAGATCGGTCATAGTCACCGAAGAACTCCCGTTTTGGTTGCGTCGGCCGGGGTAAACTCCGGCATTCACCAGTTGGAGGGCAGGGCAGTGACCGTAGCATCGCTGGTCAGCGACCTCGACCCCTTCGCGCCAGAAGTCATGGCCGACCCGTACCCCATGTATGCCGTACTTCTCAAGTCCGGCGAACCGGCGTACCTGCCTCGACGGGACATGTGGGTGATAACCGCGCATGACGACGTGCGGGCGGCGGTGAAGGACCACGAGCGGTTCTCCTCGGCGGACGGGATCGCCTACGACCGCTCACGGCTGCCGATCCTGTTCGGCGTCGACCCGCCCGACCACACCCGGTTGCGCAGGCTGATCAGCCGCGACTTCACGCCGCGCACGGTGGAGTCGTGGCGGCCGCTGGTGGAGCAGATCTGCACCGAGCTTCTCGACGAGGCGGTCACCGGCGGCGACGTCGACCTGGTGCGGCAGGTGCTGGTGCCGCTGCCGGTCCGGGTGATAGCCGCCCTGCTCGGAATCCCCGGCGACGACGTGGCGCAGTTCAAGAAGTGGTCCGAGGGCGTGATCGAGGGCTTCAACGCCAACGCCCGGCTCCGGCCGGAGGCCGGTCACGGGCCCACCGATCCCGAGGACGCCAAGTACCGGCAGCAGGCGGCGAAGCAGGCGCTGTCGGCGGTGTCCAACATCTCGGTCTACTTCCACACGCTGCTGGACCAGCGACGCTCACAGCCGCTGGGCGCCGACCTGATCTCTCGGTTGCTCGCCGCGAACGAGGACCACCTGCGCGACAACGAGCTGGTCTGGCTGTGCCTGGCGCTGCTGGTGGGCGGCAACGAGACCACGACGCACCTGCTGGGCAACCTGTGCATCGCGCTGATGGAGCATCCCGACCAGCACGAGCTCGTCCGGGCCCGGCCGGAGCTGATGATCCCGGCGATCGAGGAGACGCTGCGCTACGACCCGCCGGTGCAGAGCGTGTTCCGCACCGCGACGGCCGACGTCGAGATCGGTGGCACGGTCATCCCGAAGGGGTCCCGGGTGCAGCTGTCGTTCGCCGCGGCCAACCGCGACCCGCGCCGGTACTCCGACCCGGACCGGTTCTGGGTCGAGCGGGAGTCCGACAGCGCCCACCTGTCCTTCGGCAGCGGCATCCACTTCTGCATCGGCGCTCCACTGGTCCGGATCGAGGCCGAGACCTTCCTGCGGCAGCTGTTCGAGCGCGCCGAGGCGATGACGCCCACCGATGCGCCGACGCGGATCAAGAGCCCGACGTTCCGGGGGATCGCCCAGCTGCCGCTGCGCCTGATCCCGCGGGCGTGACCGTTCCCGACCAGCCGGATCAACGTGGCGCCGGCACGCTGCCGCTGTCGCTGCATCAGGCGGAGAACCTGCCGCCGGGTTTCGCCCGGTCGACGAATGTGCCGATCATCGCCGCGCGGTTCGGCGCGGGCCTGCGGCCGGACCGGCTGATCCGCGCGTTCGAGGCCGTGGCCGCCCGGCATGAGGCGTTGCGGCTGCGCCTGGTGCCTGGGGGAGAGGAGCTGCGCCAGCTCATCGCCGACACCGGCCCCGTGGTCGAGGAGGTTCCGCTGCCAGGCTCGCCCACCGACGCCGAGCTCGCCGCTGAGATGGAGCAGGTGCTGGGCCGGCGGGCCGAGCTCGCCGTCGACGGTCCCACCGTCGCCCGGCTGTACCGGCTCGGCAACGGCGAGTTCGCGGCGCTGTTCGCGGTGACCCACGTGGCCGCCGACGGCTGGTCGGTCGGTGTCCTGGCACGCGACATCGCCCAGCTGTACCTGGGAAACCCGCTGCCCGACGTCGAGCCCGGGTACTACCGCCGGTACGTGCGCGAGCAGCACGACCTGGGGCCCGCCCTCACCGATCGGCAGGCAGAGTTCTTCCGGGCCTCGCTGGCCGGCGTCCCGGCTGCGCCGCTGCGCCGGGACCTGCCCGTCGAGCCCGCGGCGGCCTACCGCTCGGTCCGGCGGCCGCTGCCGACCGACGACGCAGCCGCGGTGTACCGGCTGGCCCAACGGCTGCGGACGACGCCGGCGAAGCTGCTGATGGCGGCGACGTTCCTGGCGCTGAAGGACTACCTGGGTCAGGACGCCTTCGCGGTGCTCGACGTCAGCGCTGCCCGCAGCCGCGAGCAGGTGGACTGGGCGGGGCTGCTGTCCAAGGGCGTGCCGGTGCCGGTCCGGGCGCCGGACGGCCTGGCGGTCGGGGAGTTCGTCGCCGGGGTGCACCGGCACTCGCTGCGAGGGCTGAGCATGCTCGCCGGCCCGTACAGCCTAAGGCGGGTGCTGACCCTGTTGCACGAGGGCGGCCAGGCTCCGGCCGCCGACGCGCTGTACCGGCGGCTCTGGACGGCCGAGGTCCCGGACGCGCACTCGGTGATGTTCAACTGCCTCACGATCGCGCCGCCGTCGCAGGCCCCGTTCGGCGCCGAGGTCGAGTACCGGCCGCTGTACCCGGCCGAGCCGCTGGCGCCGGAGAAGAACCGGATCTCAGACCTCGACGTGCTGCCGCTGATCGACGGCGTCTCGATCAGCCTGGGGATCACCGCGCACCCCGCGGTGCACGGCGACGCGGATGTCGAGCGGGTGCTCAGCGCCATCCAGGGCGTCCTGACCGGCTGGGCGCACGGCTGGGACGGCGACCGGCGGTCGGGCGGGTAGGGGCTCGGCGGGGTAGGGGTTGGGCGGGGTAGGGGTTCGGCGCGTCAGCCCGGCGACGCCGTCAGCCGGCGGTTCCGGCAGCCGCAGCGGTTCCCGTCAGCTGGCCGAGCGCGTCGGACGGGACGGCAGCGCGAACTGCATGGTCGAGACCGCGGTCAGCAGGCCGTCGGCATCGAAGACCTGGGCGGTGACCACGGCCATCCGCCGGCCCAGCTTGGCGACCGTCAGGACGATCTCCAGCGGCCCGGGCTCGGCGGTCTCCAGCAGGTTGATGCTGCCCTGGGTGAGCACGCCGGTCAGCACCTTGCCCGCGTAGGCGTTCACCGCGAGGAAGGCCGACAGGTCGACGGCCTTGAAGATCGCCGGGCCGGACAGGGTGCCGCCGGGGCGGCATTCCAGCCACTCCGGCAGGGCCATCACGACGACCCGCTCCGGGGAGACCTCCACCACCCGCAACCCGGCCTCGGGCATGAAGTCGGCCAGCAGCTCCTGCACCTGCGCCAGCGACAGCTTGGGCTGCAGGACCTCGCTGGGCACGCCGCTGCGCGGCTCGGTCACGGTCATCGCTGCTCCTTGACAGGTGTCGGGACGACCTGGGTGACGTGCTGCCACGCGTAGGTCGGCAGGGTCGCGACAGCGCGGTCGGCGGGGGAGGGCTTCCACGGCAGCGGCTCGGATCCGTCGAGCAGCCGCACGGCCGGGTGGCTGTCGATGCCGGCCCGCCCGTCGAGGGCAGCCAGCGCGTCCAGCGCCGCCGTCCGGTCCGCCGCCGCCACCCAGGCCGCGTGGCTGAGCCGGGTGCGGCCGTGGGTCGCGGTGTAGGCGAACGCCGGGTAGTCGGCGTCGTCGAGGCCCGCCAGGTGCTCGGAGTACCGGACGGCGAGCTCCGCGAGCGCGGCCGGGGTGCGGGCCGAGACCAGGAAGCCGGGCACGGGGGCGGCGTCCCCGGTGGCTGCGGGGGCGGCCGAGAGCACCGCGAAGGCATTGGTGCCGCTCATCCCGTAGGAGGACACCGTCGCGCGCGTCCCGGCCTCCGCCGGCCACGGACGGAGGCCGGTGGCGATCGCGAGCCCGGTGCCGGCGAGGTCGATGCGCGGGTTGAGGGTGTCGAAGCCTGCCTGCGGCGGGATGGTCCCGCGCTCCAGGCACAGCACCGCCTTGATCAGCCCCATCACCCCGGCCGCGGACTCGGTGTGCCCGAGGTTGCCCTTCACCGAGCCGACGTGCAGGGCAGGGCCACCGCCGCTCGGCCGCATCGCATCCAGGACGGCGCGCATCTCGATCGGGTCGCCGAGCGGGGTGCCGGTGCCGTGGGCCTCGTGGTAGCCGACGTCCGCGCCGGACAGCCCGGTCGAGGCCAGCAGCGAGCAGATCAACCGGGTCTGGGACTCGCTGTTGGGCGCGGTGAAGCTCGGCGACCGGCCGTCATGGTTGATCGCGCTGCCGTCGATCACCGCGTGGATGCGGTCCCGGTCGCGCAGCGCGTCGTCCAGCCGCTTGAGGATCACGGCTCCGCACGCCTCGCCGCGCACGAACCCGTTCGCGGCCGCGTCGAACGGCCGGGAGGAGCCGTCCGGGGACAGCGCGCCGGTCTGCGCGACCGCGCGGGTGGTGTCCGGCGACAGGATCAGGTTCACCCCGGCTGCCACGGCGGCATCGCAGTCGCCCGCGGTCAGCGCGCGGCAGGCGGTGTGGACGGCGACCAGCGAGGACGAGCAGGCGGTGTCCATGGCGAACACCGGCCCTTGCAGGCCCAGCTCGTGCGCCACCCGGCCGGCGGAGAAGCTGTGCCCGTTGCCGACCGTGGTGTAGGAGTTCGGCTGCGATGGCAGCCACTGTCGGTAGTCCAGGCCGGTGATGCCGACGAACACCCCGGTCGCCGACGCCACGGTGGCCGGTGGCATCGCGGCGTCCTCGAACGCCTCCCACACCACCTCCAGCAGCAACCGGTGCTGCGGGTCGACGGTGCGCGCCTCCCGGGGCGACATGTCGAAGAACCGGGCGTCGAAGTCGAACGGCGCCTCCAGGTAGCCGCCGCGGGTGATCAGGTCGTCCCACTGCGAGCCGAAGGCCGCCCGCCGGTCCGCGGGCAGCTCGCCGATCACCGTCCGGGCGTCCGTGATCGCCGCCCAGTAGGACGCGGGGCCGGTGATGCCGCCCGGCGCGCGGACGCCCACGCCGACGACGGCGACCCGTCCCGGCGAGCTGACCGGCATGCCTAGGACACCACCGGGTACAGCCAGTTGTGGGTGTCGGGAACCCGGCCGAACTGGATGTCGAGCAGGTGCTTGCGGATCGCCAGGGTCAGCCGGCCCGGCTGCCCGTCCCCCACCTGGTGGGCGTACCCGGCGCCCTTGAACCCGGTGATCGGGGTGATGACGGCAGCGGTGCCGCTGGCGAACAGCTCGGTGATCGTGCCGTCCGCGCAGCCGGCCCGCAGGTCCTCCAGGGCGACCTGCCGCTCCACCGGCTTGAGGTCGTGCTCGGCGGCCAGGTCCAGCAGGCTGTCGCGGGTGACCCCGTCGAGGATGGTGCCCAGCCCCGGGGTGACCAGCTCGCCGTCGGCGGTGACCAGGAACAGGTTCATGGTCCCGGACTCCTCGAGGTAGCGATCGTCGTCGTCGCTGAGGTACAGCACCTGCTCGCAGCCGTTCTCCTGCGCCTCGACCTGCGCGGCCAGGCTGGCGGCGTAGTTGCCGCCGCACTTGGCCTCGCCGGTGCCGCCCCTGCCGGCCCGGGCGTAGTTCTGGCTGACCCACAGCGTGATGCCGCTGACGCCGGAGCTGAAGTAGGACCCGGCGGGGGAGGCGATCACCCCGTAGCTCACCTCCAGGGCCGGCCGGACGCCGAGGAAGGCCTCGGAGCCGAACATGTACGGCCGCAGGTACAGGCTGCGCTCGCCGTCATGGGCCGGCACCCAGTCCTGGTCGGCGCGCACCAGCTCCACCAGGCTGTCGAGGAACAGCTCCTCCGAGAGCACCGGCAGCGCCAGCCGCCGCGCGGAGTTCACGAACCGGCGCGCGTTCAGCTCGGGCCGGAACAGCCAGATGCTGCCGTCGGCGTGCCGGGCCGCCTTCAGGCCCTCGAAGATCTCCTGCGCGTAGTGGAACACCGACGCGGCCGGGTGCAGCGAGTACGGCTTGACGGCGCACACCTGCAGGTCGTGCCAGCCGGCGTCGGCCGTCCAGGTCGCCGAGGCCATGTGATCGGAGAAGAACCGGCCGAAGCCGGGGTTGGCCAGCATCTCCGCCCGCTCCTGCTCGGATGCGGGATGGCTGGTGCGGTTGAGTCGGAAATGCGTCATGGGGCCTCTTTCACATCAATTCGATTCTGGTTCGCAGAACACCGTCACGCAATTCTGGCCGCCGAAGCCGAACGCGTTCGTGGCGGCGGCCCGCACCGGCATCCGGCGGGCGACATGGGGCACGTAATCGAGGTCGCATGCCGGGTCCGGGGTGTGCAGGTTGATGGTCGGCGGCACGATGCCGTCCCGGATCGCCATCGCGCACACCATGGCGCCGAGCGCTCCGGCCGCGCCGATCAGGTGGCCCACCATCGACTTGGGGGCGCTGACCGCGACCCGGTCGGCCGCGGGCCCCAGCGCCGCCCGGATCGCCCGGGTCTCGGTCAGGTCGTTGGCCGCGGTCGAGGTGCCGTGCGCGCAGATGTAGTCCAGCTCCCCGGGCGCGATGCCGGCCCGCTGGGTGGCCTGGACGATCGCGGCGGTGGCGTGCGCCCCGTTGGGGTCCGGCGCGCTGATGTGGAACGCGTCGCAGGTCAGCGCGCCGCCGGCGACCGTGGCGTACGGCTGGACGCCCCGGCGGGCGGCGTGCTCGGCGGACTCCAGGACCAGCACCACCGAGCCCTCGCCGAACACGAACCCGTCCCGGTCTGCGGCGAACGGCCTGCTGGCGCCCTCGGGATCGTCGTTGCGCTCGGACATGGCGCCCATGCTGACCAGCCCGGCGAACATGGCCGGGGTGATCGCGGCATCGGTGCCGCCGCACAGCACCACGTCCGCCTCGCCGGCCAGGATCAGCCGGCGGGCGTCCAGCAGCGCGTACAGGCCGCTGGCGCAGGCCAGCGCGCTGGCGTTGACGGGGCCGTGCAGGCCCAGGTCGATGGCGATCTCGCAGGCCGGCATGTTCGTCAGCGACGAGGGGACGAAGTAGCTGTTCGGCACGATCGGCTCGGGGGAGGCGAGCAGGCCGCGGGTCGCCGTCTCCACGGTGTCGAAACCGGCGACGGCCGCGTTCACCACGACGCCGATCCGGCCGGCGGTGTCGGCGTCGATCTGGAGCTTGGCGTCGGTGGCCGCCTCCCGGGCCGCCGCGACCGCGAACTGGGAGAACCGCGCGGACCGCCGGACCCGCTTGTGGTCCAGGTACTCCCGCGGGTCGAAGCCCTTCACCTCGGCGGCGATCCGGGTCGGCAGCGCGCTGGCGTCGAAGGCGGTGATCGGGCCGACACCGGACCGGCCGGCGAGCAGGCTCTGCCAGGTCACGTCGCGGCCGATGCCAGCCGGCGTGACCGCGCCGATGCCGGTGATCACCACCTCGGGACGTCCCCGCTGCCGGTCAGAGTCCGCGTCAGCCATTCCTCACCTCCCCACCACCACGGGCACCGATCCCCGCTGGTCGATCTCGGCCGCAGCCGCGAACCCCTCCGCGAAGGCACGCACCGCGTCCAGCTCGGTCGCGTCCCGGGCGCCGCCGACGAGCCGGTGCCAGACCCCGGCCTGCCGGGCCAGCGCGGGAACGGCGCCGTCGGCCAGCTGGCCCACCGCGATCACCACAGTATCGGCCGGGACGATCTCCTCGCCGCCCGCGGACGTCAGGTGCACCCCATCGGCGGTGATCCGGTGGCAGCGCACCCCGGTCAGGGTCCGGACGCCCTGGCCGCGCAGCTCGGCGAGCACCGCCCAGCGGGTCGAGCGGCCGGTCCGCGCCGCGAGCCGGGCGCCCCGGTGCAGCACGGTGACCTCGGCGCGGCCGTGCACCGGCACGGGCCCGGCGGCACCGGGGGCGAGGCCATGCTCGCGCAGGAACCGCTCCTGGTCGGACAGCGGCGTCTCGCCCCGGCCGGCCAGGTGCGCGATGTCGACCGCCACCCCGCCGCCGCCGATGATCACCACCCGGCCGCGCAGGGCGCCGTCGGCGAAGGCCTCGGGGTAGCTGAGCACGTGTGGCAGGTCGGCGCCGGGGATCTCCAGCGGGCGTGGCCGCACCCCGCTGGCGACGATCACGCCGTCGTAGGACCGCAGCAGCTCCAGGTCGCCGGAGCCGATCGGGCGGCCCAGCTGGACCTCGACGCCCAGCCGCGCCAGCTCGGCGGCGAAGTAGTCGACGGTCGCGGCATAGTCGGCCTTGCCCGGCACCCGGCAGGCCAGCCGGAACTGCCCGCCCAGGGCGTCGGACGCCTCGTACAGCCGGACCTGGTGCCCGGCCAGGGCGGCCTGCCGAGCGGCCTGCAGCCCGGCCGGGCCACCGCCGACGACCGCGATCCGGCGGGGCGAGGCGGACCGGGCCGCACGCGTGAGCGCCTCCCGGCCGGCCCTGGGGTTCACCATGCAGGACACCTCGGCCTCGACCAGCGAGCGGTCGATGCACGCCTGGTTGCAGGCGATGCACAGGTTCACCGGCCGGCCGCGGCGGGTACTCCCGATCAGGTCGGGGTCGGCCAGGAACGGCCGGGCCATCGACACGAAGTCGATCCCGGTGCCGGCCAGGATGCCGGCGGCCAGCTCCAGCCGGTTCACCCGGTTGCTGGCGATCACCGGCAGCTCCGCCGACCCGGCCCGGATCAGCTCGGCCTTGATGTCGGCCGCCACCGGCGCCCACACCCCGGGCGGCACGATCGCCTGGACGCTGGGCACCGCCGCCTCGTGCCAGCCGACCCCGACGTTGAGGGCGTCCGCGCCGGCCGCGGCCAGCGCCCGCGCGAAGGCCAGCACGTCGGCCCGGGCGGTGCCGCCGGCGACCAGGTCGAGCCCGCTGAACCGCACGATCACCGGCAGCCCCGACGCGGCCCGGACGGCCCGGGTCACCTCGACGCCGAACCTGCCCCGGCGCTCGGCGTCGCCGCCCCACTCGTCCTCGCGCAGGTTGGTCAGCGGCGACAGGAACTGGTCCACCAGGTAGCCCTCGGAGCCCATGATCTCGACCGCATCGAAGCCCAGGTCGCGGGCGTGCGCCCCGCCGCGGGCGAACTCGTCCACGGTGTCGCTGACCTGTGCCCCGGTCATCGCCAGCGGCTCGCACCGGGAGAACCGGCTGTACACCGCGGACGGCGCGACGGGCGTCCGGTCCGGCGACGGCAGCGCGTAGCGCCCGGCATGGAACAGCTGCAGGGCGATCAGCCCGCCGGCGGCATGCACCTCGTCGGCGACCCGCCGCAGCCGGGCGCGGAACCTCGGGTCGTCCAGCACGCCGTAGGCATCGCCGCCGGCGCCTGCCACGCTCACCGCCGCGCCGCCGGTGACCATCAATCCCGCGCCGCCACGGGCGCGTTCGACGTAGAAGGCCGCCAGCGCCTCGCCGCCGTCGTCGCGGGCTTCCAGGCCGAGGTGCATGGCGCCCATCACGATGCGGTGCGGCAGGGTCAGCCGGCCCAGGCGTCCTGCGGTGAAGACGGCTGCCAGATCAGCCATGCTCAGCTATCCCGGAGCCAGTGGTGGGCCAAGGTCCTCGGCGAACGGCGGCGCGACCACCGAGAGGCCGCCGTCGACGACGATCGTCTGGCCGGTGATGTAGGTCGAGGCGGGCGACAGCAGGAACCGGACGCAGTCGGCGACCTCCTGCACGGTGCCCATCCGGGCCGCGGGGATCTTGGGCAGCACGCTCGACAGCGGCGCCATGCCCTCGACGTTGTAGAAGTACTCCGAGGAGTCGGACTCGATGATCCCGCCGTTGACGCC
>NZ_DASVSG010000041.1:0-37976 GCF_036388195.1 Jatrophihabitans sp.
CGCTGCCGTTCGGACCGTTCATGCTCGCCGGCGCGGCGCTGGCGCTGTACCTCGCCCAGCCGATCCTCGACGGCTACCTCAGGCTCACCGGGCTCTGAGCCCGGCCCTCCCTTCACCCTCCGCTGCCCTCCAGGAGACCCGATGAAACACCGCCAGATCGTCAACCCCAAAATCGGCATCGTCAACCCTGACGGTCACGCGATCGGCGTCGACATCGGCGCGACCTCGGTACGCGCTGCGATCCTGTCGCACGGCACCACCGATGGCCGCCCGTCGGTGAGCGTGCACGGCTGCGGCCACGTCGAGCTGCCGCCCGGCGCCGTGCTCAACGGCGTCGTCTGCAACCAGCACATGGTGACCGGCGCGCTGCGGCAGCTGTGGTCGCAGAACCACTTCGAATGCCGCAACGTGATCCTCGGCATCACCAACCAGCAGACCGTGGTGCGTGACCTCCCCATGCCGAAGCTTCCTCATGACCAGCTGATGAAGGCGCTGCCCTACCAGGCCCGCGAGGTGGTGCCGCTGCCGCTGGACCAGGCGCTGATCGACTGGCTGCCCCTCGGTGAGGCCGACGCCACCGGCATGGTGCCGGGGCTGCTGATCGCAACGCCCCGGCATCCGGTGGTCGCCGCCGTGCAGGCCATCGAGAGCGCCGGGCTGCAGGTGGCCCGGGTCGACCTCTCCTCCTTCGCAGCGCTGCGGGCGATCGCTGATGAGCAGCAGGGCGTCGAAGCGATCATCGACATCGGCGCTCACATGACGAACATCATCATCCACCGCCACGGCGTGCCCCGGGTGGTTCGCGCGGTCGCACGCGGCGGCCAGGAGCTCACCGACCGGATCGTCGACCGGGTCGGTCTGGACCTGGAACAGGCTGAGTCGGCCAAGCGGCTGCAGGGCCTGCAGGCCACGAACCGGAACTTCATCGATGCGCTGAACGAGGGGATCCGGCCACTGCTGGCCGAGGTCCGGGGCTCCATCCACTACTTCGGCACGACCGAGGACAGCGTCCCGGTGGAGCGGCTGTCGCTCACCGGCGGTGGAGCGGCGCTGCCCGGCCTGGCCGCCCTGCTGGGCGAGCATCTGGGGATTCCGGCCAACGTGGTCGCTCCGATGCAGCACGTGCGCAACCGGCTGGCATCGAAAGAGCTTCGGAACGAGGACGCGGAGCGATCAGCCACCGCGGTGTCGGTAGGACTGGCGATGGGAGCCGCGGCATGACCACCATGCAGCCACGTGAGCTGTGGAGCACGATGCCGGGTTGGGGCATAGTCGCCAACCTCATTCCGCCCGAGGTGCTGCACGCCCGGCGAGTGCGCGCCGTCCGCAAGCTGGTGGCGTACGCGCTGTGCGTGCTGGTGCTGATGGCCGGCGTGGGTTACGGCCTTGCCTGGTACCGCAGCCAGCAGGCCGCCGATGCCTTGGCCGCCGAGCAGAGCCGGACGTCGCAGCTGCTGGCGCAGCAGAAGCGCTATGCCGACGTCACCCTGCTGCAGGGCAGCGTCGCCGGTGTCCGTACCGAGCTGTCCCAGCTGCTGGCCACCGACGTCGACATGCCGGTGCTGATGGCCGCGATCATCACCCGGCTGCCGGCCCGCGCCAGCATCAGCCAGCTGGCGGTGACCATGTCCGCGCCGGAGGGCGCGAAGGCCACGGCCGGCCAGGCCACCGGCAGCGGGACGCTGGACACCTCCGGCCGGCCGCACATCGGCCTGATCAGCATCACCGGTCAGGCAGCCCGGGTGTCTGATGTCTCGACCCTGGTCGACCGGCTCAGTGCCCTGCCGGGCTTCATCGATCCCTATCCGACGTCGAACACGACGAACGAAAAGGGCACCCTGTTCACGGTCCAGTTCTCCATCGACGACAGGCTGTTCTCCCACCGTTACGACGTCTCGTCCAAGACCGGAGGCAAGTGATGAGTGGCATGAAGGGCGATCGGGTGTGGCTGGCCGGCGGCGCCGTGGCCGGCGTGGTGATCTCGGCGCTGGCCTGGTTCATGGTGGTGAGCCCGGAGCTGTCCAACGCCTCCTCGCTCGACGAACAGACCGTCGCGTCGCAGACCCAGAACATCAGCCTGCAATCGAAGATCCATCGGCTGCAGGCCGACAACTCCAACATGGACGCCCTGGTCGCCTCGCTGCGCCAGGCCCGTACTGCCCTTCCGGTGACCACCGGCCTGGCTGAGTTCACCCGTCAGCTCAGCGCGTACGCCACCGAGTACGGGGTCGTCATCAGCGGCATCACCGCGGGTGACCCAGCGGCGCTGACCTCGGCCACGCCCGCTCCGGCTGCGGCTGGGGCTGCGGCTGCCGCGCCTGCCGCCGGTTCGGCCAGCAAGACCCCGCCGGCTGCCGGCGCCCCCAAGGCATCGCCGGCCGGGCAGCTGTACGCACTGCCGCTCACCGTGGTGGTCAAGGGATCGGCGGTCAACGACCTTCGGTTCCTGGCGGCCGTGCAGGGCCCGGGTCGGCGCGCCGCGCTGGTGTCGGGCACCCAGCTGACCGGTGACGCCTCCAAGCGGGGCATGCAGCTGACCATCCAGTTGCAGGTGTTCGTGGCGCCGCAGGCGCCCGGCGCGGTCGACGCGCTGATCCAGCGGCTGGCCAACACGAAATAGCGGCCAGCGCATCGCACGCACAGACAGCCCGGGACCAGCTGGTCCCGGGCTGTTCGTGCGCTGTCAGCTGCCCGATCGTTGGCCGCGGAGCAGGGTGGCTGCCGGCGAGTCGCCCTGCAAGCGGGCCATCGATCGCCCTGACCCGGCGCTCCGAAACCACCCGCACGACCCGCAGATACGAGAAGGGCCCGGCGGGGATGTCTCCTCGCCGGGCCCTTCCGCTGTAGCTAGCTGGGTGTTACTTCACATTCACCGTGAGGGTAGGGCTGGTCGAACCCAGGTGGTTGGCGGTGTCAGTCGGGGTGAACTGCGCCCGGACCTGTGCCTGCCCCTTCGCCGCCGGAGCGGTGAAGGAAGCCGTGCCACCTGCTCCCACCTGCGCCTGTCCGACGAGGACACCGTTGAGGTAGAAGGCCACCGTGCCCCCGGCCGGCGTGCCGGTGTTCAGCGAGACGGTCGCGGTCATCTGCACCTGGTACTTGGTGCTGCTGCCCTTCACCTTGCCACCCGTCGCGGTGAGGCCGGTCGTGGAGACCGCCTTGTTCACCGTGAACTGGACGGCCGCGGAGGTGGAGCCGACCACTCCGCGGGTAGCGGACGGCACGAACGTCGCGGTGATCTGCAACGTCCCGGCCGGGGTGGTCGCCGGCACCTGGTAGCTGGCCTTTCCGGCGGTCACCGGAACGGTCGCCAGCACCGTGCCACCGGCGGTCTCGAACCGCACCGAGCCACTGGGCGCGGTGTTGTCGCTCTGGGCGACGGTCGCCGTGAGTGTGGCCGGGGTGCTGGTGCCGTAGGTCTGCGACGGCGCCGAGGCGGCGAGCGTGGTCGTGGTGGTCACGAGCTCGTCGATCGTGATCGGCACCGTGGTCGTGGTGCCGGTCTGAGCTCCCTTCACCGTCAGGTTCTGCAGGCCGGACGGCAGTCCGGCCGGCAGGGTGAAGCTGACGGAGGCGGTCCCGTACTCGTCGGTGACCGCCGTGCCCAGCGCGTTGTTCACCGCGAACGTCCCCAGCTCGGTGGTTCCGAGGCTCACGATCACCGAGGTGTCCTTGAGGTCGGGCGCGGTGCTGAAGGCCAGCGACGACAGGTCGAAGCTGACCTGGTCGCCCGGGAGGTAGGACGCCGGGGCGCCGGCCGGGAACATCACACCGACGGAGCGCTGGGTGAAGTCCGGCGAGACCGGGGTGTGGGTGTCCATGTAGTCGACCATCGCCTGCAGGTCGGTCTGCCCGGTGTCCTTCTTGTTGACGCCCTGTGCGAACGCCCCGAAGTTGTCACCGCCGGAGGCCAGGAAGGAGTTCACCGTCACCGAGTAGCTGGCCGCCGGGTCGATCGCGGAGCCGTTGAGCCACATGGCGGTGATCCGGCTGCCGGCCGCCGCCCGCGGGTCGTAGGTGTAGGTGAATCCTTCGGAGATGCCCAGCCGCAGGAACGGCCGCGCCGCGCCCGCCGGCTGCCACTGCTGCTCCAGCGCCGCCTTGACCTGCGCGCCGGTCAGCTTCATGTTGACCAGCGTGTTGGCGAACGGCTGGACGTTGGCCGCCTGCTTGTAGGTCAGCGTGGTCGGGTACGTCGAGCTGCTGCCGACCATGTCCGCCCGCAGGCCGCCCGGGTTCATGAAGGCGATCTGCGCCGCACCGGTGGTCGCGCTTTCGGTAGCGGTCTGCTGCACCTCGGCGACCAGGTTGCCCAGGGTCGACTCGCCGCCCCGGTTCTCCGAGCCGGCAGAGGTCTTGGCGCGGTTGAACGGACCAGTGATCTCACCCAGCGGCTGGGCGCCGAGGACGGCGGCGTCAGCCACCGCCTTGTCGACGATCGCCTTGGTCGGAGCGTCGGTCGGGTAGGCCGGCGTCTTCACCAGCGGCAGGATGTTCTGCTGGAGCCCGGTGACCTCACCCTCGGAGTCCACCGTGAACAGCAGCTGGTTGAGGTTGTAGCCGTACTGACCGGCCGAAACCACCGGCCGCTGCGTGACGGCACGACCCTCGCTGACCCAGCCCGGAACCGTGATCGAGTGGTTGTAGGCAAGGTGGGTGTGGCCCGACACGATCGCGTCGACGTTGTCGTTCACGCCGGTGACGATCTTGCCGAAGTCGGTGGCCGGGTTGGTGGCCGAGGACAGCGCGGTGGTCTCGGCGCCCTCATGGACCAGCAGCACCACGATCTCGGCGCCCGCGGCCTTCAGCTCGTTGGCGTGCCGGTTGGCAGCCACCACCGGTGACTCGATCTCCAGGCCGGCGATCCCGGCCGGGGAGACAAGCTCGCTGAGGTGGTCGGTGACCGCGCCGACGAAGCCGACCTGGACACCGTCGAAGTCCTGGATCCAGGTCTCGGGCAGCGCCGCCGAGTGGTCGTCGGCATGCCGCACGTTCGCGCCCAGGTACTCCCATGCGGCGCCGCCGTGCGGGTTGGTCTCGGCGTTGTACGGAGCCATCACCCGGTTGATCAGGTCGTTGTAACCCTGGTCGAACTCGTGGTTGCCCACCGCCGAGACCTCAAGACCCGCCTCGTTCAGCGCGTCGATCGTCGGCTTGTCCTTGGAGATGAAGGACTCGAAGGTGGACGCGCCGATCAGGTCACCGGCAGCGGCGAACACCGTGTCGGGGTACTGGGTGCGCAACTGCTTCACCGCGCCGGCCAGCACAGCTGCCCCGGCCTCGACGCCCGATGCCTGGATGCGGCCGTGGAAGTCGTTGATGCCGAGCACCTGCACGGTCTTGACGGGCGAGCCCGCGGTGAGGCCCACGACCACCGGGTCGTGGTCGGAGGAACGGTAGGCGTCCGGGACGTGGAAGTCGGTGCCGTGGTAGTTCCAGCGGCTGTACTCCAGCGCCAGCGACTCACCGGCGTTGATGTTCCAGACGTCGGCGCCGGTCGTCCGCTTCAACGCGTTGGCGTTGACCAGGACGTGGTCCAGCGAGCCGGACAGCCCCGAGAAGGAGTAGGAGTACTCGCCGTGGCCGAAGTGCTGCTCGGCGTTGGTGTAGCCGGCCGCGGCCAGGACGTCGAGCGGGTCCTCCTTGGCGTAGGAATTGAAGTCACCGGCAAGCACGACAGCCTTGGCGCCGGTGGCCGGAAGCACGGTCGGGATCCAGTCACGCAGCGCGGTGGCCTGGCGGACCCGCGACTCGTTGGACGCGCCCTGCCCGTCACCGGTGTCGGCGTCACCCGGCCACGGACCGGCCGAGCCCTTGGACTTGAAGTGGTTGACGACGAACAGGAACTTCTCGCCGCCGGCCACCGGTGCGAAGACCTGGGCGATCGGCTCGCGGGCGTTGTCGAACGCGCCGCCGGCCGCGCTGGCCGTGCCGAGGGCACGGGCATCGCCGACCCGGCTGACCGCCGCCGGCTTGTAGATGATGGCGTTGGTGATGAAGTCCATCTGCGACACCGGCGGCAGCTCCGCCGAGGACGGGTTGGCAGCCCAGGTGCCCGCGCCGGCGTCGGCGTTCAGCGCGGCCACCAGGGTGTTGGTCGCCTCGTCGGCGGTCTCGCCCAGTCGGGCGGAGTTCTCGATCTCCATCAGGCCGACGACGTCGGCGTCCAGGGCGTTGATCGCCTCGACGATCTTGACCTGCTGACGGGCGAGGTCCTCGGAGTCCCAGGCGCCGCGCTGGTCGCAGCCGCCGTTGACCGTGGCGCCATCGCCGTCGCGGTCCTTGAACGAGGTGCAGCTGGCGTCGTCGGTGCCGAGGGTGGTGAAGTAGTTCAGCACGTTGAACGAGGCGATCTTCAGGTCGGCGTTGCCGATCACGGCCTCGTCGGGCGCCGCGGTGCGGGTGTTGACGAAGCTGGCCGGGGAGTTGCTGTTGGCCGGGCCGGTGACCGTGGTGGTGGGCTGGAACTTCCACGCGCTGTTACGCCAGTCGACGATGACGTCGCTGGTGAAGGTGACCGGCGCGCCCACCCGGACCGGGGCGGTCTGCGAGACGTAGGGCGGGGTCAGGGCGCCGTTGACCAGCACTCCGCCGCTGGTGGCCAGGAAGTTGGTGCTGGAGCCGTCGTCCAGGGTGACGGCGCGGGTCGCGTTGTCGGCCTCGACGGCGCTGGAGGCTGCCGGGCCGGGCTCTTCGACCTCGGTCCGCTGCATCAGCGGCTTGGTGCCCGAGGCCAGGCCGACCTCGCCGTACTGGTTGGTGGTGAAGGTGTTGGTGACGGTGTAGGCGCCGGTCGGGCGGTAGAGCATGCCCTCGAGCGACTCACGCGCGGCGTTGGTCTTGGGCCAGCTGGTCGTGGTGGCGGCGGTCACGCCCGCGGGCGGGTCGGCCAGGTCCGCCACGTCAGCGGCGGCGACGGTCAACTGGGTCATCCCGAAGAACTCGGCGACCCCGCCGGTGACCTGGACGTAGTTGCCGATCTCCACGGCCGCCGGGAAGGCGCCGGTGGACTGGAAGACGAAGATGCCGTCGGAGGTGGTGTCAGTGGCCGGGTCCACCGGCCCGCCGGTGCCCGGCGTCTGGATGTAGTAGCCCCGGAACCCACCGGTCGGGTAGGCCGCGGTGACGATGCCCTTGGTGGTGACGGTGGCGCCCACCAGCGGCGACTCGGCTCCCGGGCCCTGGATCTCGGCGATGGTCTTCTCGGTTGCCGTCGGCGGCGGCGGGGTGACCGTGGTGCAGGCGGTCCCGCAGGCCACCGGGCTCGGCGCGCCGGCGGTGAAGTCCGCGGCGTTGTTGGCGGTGTTGTCGTGGCTGGCGTTGCGCGAGACGGAGTTGGTGTTGCTCGGCGCGGGGGTGGGCCCGGTGCCGGCGAAGTCATTGGCCGTGGTGCCGAAGCCGACGAAGTCGACCACCGCGGCGTTGCCGTCGCAGTCGCTGCCACAGGTCAGCGCGGAGGTGCTGTTGACCAGCGCGACCTTGCCGGCCGTGCCGCCCATCGCGATGGTGCCGGTGACGTCGGAGGGGACGTCGGTGGTGCCGCCGGAGCCCTGGGCCTCGCGCACCACGTAGTGGGTGCCGGCCGGCAGCGTGCCGGTCAGCGCCGTGGTCGCCCACGAGGTGCCGGCCGCGGAGGCATACTGCACGGACCAACCCGCAAGATTCACCGACGAGGCGCTTCGGTTGTAGAGCTCGATGAAGTCCTGCTTGTAGGTGGCGCCGGCATTGCCGCCGCCGCCATAGACCTCGTTGATGACGACGGGAGCGCCAGCGCTCGCGCCGGCCCAGGCCGCGGTGGGTACCGCCAGCCACGCCCCGGCGACCAGCGCCGAGGTGGTGAGTCCACTGATCAAAGCCTTATTGCCTGCGCGCATGCACTGTCTCCGGGATAAGGACAAGAGAGGACGGCACTGGCAAGGTGGCGAGTGCCGGGATTTGTTGGATACCGGGACGGTAATGGACCTGCCCCGCTTCGTATACCCCTGGGAAACGCAAGAATCCCGCAAGTTATCGAAAGTCCTGCGAGCCGGTGGGCGTTTGGGGAGCTTTCACCGAATTATCGGGGCCGGCATCCCCCAATAGTTCCCATGTCTTCAGGTTTCGCGTCGCTCTCCCTGCATTTATGAGTTCCGTCACAATAAATTCACGAAATTCAAACACGGAATGATTGAACGCTCAACTTGGTTGGGATAGCATCATCGAAGACAGCCCATCCAGGAGGCAGCCATGTCAGTTTTCCGGTTGAACCACGCCGTGCTCTACGTCCGGGACGTCGCCGCCAGCGTGGCGTTCTACCGCGACGTATTCGGCTTCGACTACATCGCCAACGGCGACGGCATCCCGGGCGCTGCGTTCCTGCGGGCGCCGGGCTCGACCAACGACCACGATCTGGGGCTCTTCCAGCTCGGCAGCCAGGCCGGCGCGTCCGCTGCCGGCCGCAGCACCGTCGGGCTGTACCACCTGGCCTGGGAGGTCGACACCCTCGGTGACCTGGAGGACCTGGCCGGCAAGCTGGCCGCGGCCGGCGCCCTGGTCGGCGCCTCCGATCACGGCACCACCAAGTCGCTGTACGGCCGGGACCCCGACGGCCTGGAGTTCGAGGTGGTCTGGCTGATCCCGGCCGACCAGCTGACCGAGGCGGACCGCAACCGGGCGGCGACGATCCGGCCGCTGGACCTGGCGGCAGAGATCACCCGGTTCGGCCGGGACGCCCGTGGCGGCTTCGGCGTCTCCCGCGCCGCGGTTGCCGCTCGCTAGCGGCCGTCCCGCGTCGCGCCCGGGACTCCGATTGGCATCAGTCGGATAACTACCCGGCAGGACCGGCCACCGGCTCGTACGGCAAGGGTGTGTGATGGCACCGGACGGCCCGTCCCGGCATCGCCCGCCCGCTGGCGGGCCGTGCCGGGCGGCGACGACAGGGCTCCGTGACCGGCCGGCTCGCCAGCGGTCGCTGGGCCCGGCCGGTGAGGAAGGCGACGCCCATCAGCAGTTTCGGCAGCGGTCGGCTGGCCCTGCTCCTGCGTGCCCTGTGGTGGCGCCGGGGCCTGTCGGCGGCGACCCTGCTGGTGGCCGCGATCACCATCGGCGCCGGCTCGCTCGGCCCGCTCTACGCCCGGGCCGCCGACGAATCGACGCTGCACGACCGGCTGACCGAGTCGGCCAGCGCCGCCGCGCTGCACTTCACCTTCACCCGCGACATCGCCACCGACGGCGACCTTGCCGCGGCTGCGGCGCTCGGCCCGAAGCCGGGCAGCATCAAGGCCTATCCCAGCACGGTGGTAGCCGCGGTGCTCGGAATCCGGGCCTCCACGCCGGCTCAGGTGGCCATCGGCGACATCGGCCCCATCACCCGGCTGATCTGGCGCGAGAACGCCTGCGCGCATTTCGTGCTCACCCGGGGCCGGTGCCCCACCAAGCCCGGCGAGGCGCTGGCCAGCGAGCGAACCCTGCAGGACGAGTACTACGGCTGGAAGCTGGGCACCCGGCTGGCGCTGTCGGGTCTGCCGCAGGTCATCGGGGTCGACGACGGGTCCGATCAGCCCGACGTCGCGGTCACCGTGGTGGGCTCCTACCGGCTGCGCAGCGCCAGCGACCCGTACTGGCAGGGCCGCAGCTACTTCAACGCCCACCTCGGCCAGGGGGACGGCCCCAACACCGTCGACGGGTTGTTCGTCCACCGGTCGGAGCTGTCGACGCTGCTCCCCAGCCGGCTGGAGGTGCAGGTCGATTACCCGATCGCCCCGGACCAGGTCCGGTCATCCGGCGTCGCGGCCCTCAAGGCGGACCTGACCACGCTCGCCCAGCTGCGCTCCGAACCCGGCGCGGGAGACGACTTCAGCACCGACGTCCTGGGGGTGCTGGCCGCGGCCCAGGCCGAGCAGCGGCTGATCGACCTGTCCACCCTGCTGGTATCGCTGCAGCTGGCGGTGCTGGCCTGGCTGGTGCTGTTCCAGGTGATCGCTGACGCGGTCGAGGCCAAGGGCTCGGAGATCGCGCTGGCGAAGCTGCGCGGGCTCGGACCGGCGGCCACGCTCCGGTTCGGGCTGGCCGAGCCGATGCTGCTGGTGGCGATGGCCGTGCCGTTGGGGCTGCTCGGCGGCTGGCTGGCGGTGCGGGTCTTCGCGGCGACCGTGCTGGCCCCTGGCACCCCGGTCAGCTTCACCCGGGGCACCGCGGTCGCGGTGGCGGCGGCGCTGGCGGGCAGCCTGGCCGCCGCGGCCGCCGCCAGCCGCCGGACCCTGCGCCGGCCGGTGCTCGAGCAGTGGCGGCGGACGCCCGGCCACCGGCCGAGCGCGCTGATGCTGGTCCTGGACATCCTGCTGGCCGCTGTCGCGATCGTCGGACTGGTGCTGCTGCAGCGGGCCGGACGGGACGGCACGCCGCGCCCGGCGACCCTGCTGGCGCCGGCGCTGCTGGTGTTCGCCGTGGCCCTGCTGGGCATCCGGCTGCTGCCGCTGGCGCTGCGCCCGCTGCTGCCGATGACCCGTGGCTCCGGCCGGATCGGACTGTTCCTGGCGGCGCGGCAGGTGGTGCGCCGGCCGGCCGGGCTGCGGCTGGCGGCGCTGCTGGCGGTCGCGGTGGGCCTGGCCACCTTCGCGATCGCCGGCGAGGGGGTGGCCGGCCACAACCGCGAGCTCCGGGCGCGGGTCGAGGTGGGCGCCCACTCGGTGGCCCCGGTGCAGTTCGAGCCGCTGCACGACCCGGTCCTGGCGACCCGGCAGGCCGATCCGGAGGGCCGGTGGGCGATGGCCACCGCGTCCTGGCTGCCCGACGGCGGCGGGTCGGTCACCGGCCGGCTGCTGGCGGTGGACGCCGGCCGGCTGGCCGCGGTGGCCTACTCCGGCGGCTCCACCCCGGCGCCGGCCGAGGCAGCCGCGGCGCTGCGGCCGGCCAACCTGCCGGCCCCGTTGCAGGTCCGCGCTGAGCGGCTGCGGGTGAGCATCGAGGCCACCCGGTTGAGCCCCGGCAACCGGCCGGTCGTGCTGCTCAACCTGCGGGCGCCCAACCGGCCGCCGATCAACGCCCGGGCCGGCGTGCTGGCGCTGGGCGCGCGCCAGTACACCGCGGCGGTCGGCTGTTCGGACGGGTGCACGCTGACCGGCATCACCTGGGACCGCCCGATCGACACCTTCGGGCCGTTGACCGGCACGGTGCGGGTGAGCCGGCTGGAGTTCTTCGCCGACGGCCGCTGGCAACCGCTGGACGCCGGCTTCGGCGCCGACGGGAACTGGCGTGAGCGGTCCAGCCAGCTGGGGAACTCCGAGGACACCCTCAGCGTCACCGAGGGCGGCCTGCAGGACACCTACAGCAGCCAGGGCGGCGGCTCGGCCGGCATCACCCATGCCGACAGCCCGCGGCCGCTGCCAGTGCTGGCCTCCCCCGGCGGCCTCGTTCCCGGCGCCGCCGGCCAGTCGAACCTGCGGATGTCGGACCAGACCGGCACGGTCGCGCCGTTCCACGTGGTGGCCAGCCCGCCGGTGCTGCCGTCGGTGTTGGACACCGGCGTCCTGGTGGACCTGCCCGCGCTGCGCGCGCAGCTGCCGGCCTTCGACACCGAGGCCAGCTGGTCGATCTGGCTCGGGCCGCAGGCGCCGCCGGACGCGATCAGCCGGCTGCGGGCCGCCGGGCTGGTCGTGGAGGCCGGCGCCAGCACCGCCGGGCGGATCAGCGAGCTAGGCCGGCAGGGGCCGGCGCTGGCGCTGCGGCTGCTGGTGGTCTGCGCCATCGCAGGCTCGATCCTGGCGGTGGGCGGCACGGCCATCGCGATCGCCTCGACGGGGCGCCGCCGGACCTTCGAGCTGGCCTCGCTGCGCGCCGTCGGGATCAAGCGCCGGACGCTGCTGGGCGCCTGCATCTCCGAACAGCTGCTGCTGCTGGGAGCCGCCCTGCTGCTGGGGGTGCCGGCCGGTTACCTGGCCGCACGCTGGGCGATGCCCTCGATCCCGCAGTTCGCCGATCGCACCCCGGTCGCGCTCAACTTCCTGCCGCCGGTGTCCGGCGTCGCGCTGTTCGCGCTGATCTTCCTGCTGTTGCTGGGCATCACCGCGGTGCTGGCCGGCCGGGCGCTGATGCAGGCCGCGGCGCCGTCCCGGCTGCGGGAGGCAGAATGACCGGGCGCGTCCTGCAGACCGGCCTCGCGATCCACTGCGAGCACCTCAGCCACTACTACGAGCTGGACGGCGAAGAGGTCACCGCCCTGGACAACGTCGAGTTCAGCGTGGCCGCTGGAGAGTCGGTCGCCCTGCTCGGGCCGTCCGGATCGGGCAAGTCGACCCTGCTGAGCCTGCTGGCGGGCCTGCTGCGGCCCAGCTCCGGCCAGATCTACCTGGGCGCCGACGACATCACCGTGATGAGCGAGTCCGAGCTGCTGCGGCTGCGCGGCCAGCGGATCGGCGTGGTGGTGCAGAACCCGTCGCGCAACCTGTTGCCCTACGGCACCGCCGAGCAGAACATCAGCTTCGCCCAGCGCGCCCTGCGCGGCTACCGGCGGGTCGACCTGCAGGCGCCGGCCGAGCTGCTGGCGGCCCTGGGGTTGTCGGAGCTGAGTGGCCAGCGGGTGTCGCGGCTGTCCGGTGGCGAGCAGCAGCGGCTGTCGGTCGCGGTGGCGATGGCCGGCTCCCCCGGGCTGCTGCTGGCCGACGAGCCGACCTCGCAGCTCGACACCGCCAACCGCGACAAGGTCGGGGAGCTGCTGGCGCGGATCACGTCGAGCTTCGGCACCACGGTGGTGGTGGTGACCCATGACCCGGCGGTCGCGGCGGCGATGGGGCGCAGCGTCACCATCACCGAGGGACGGGCCGATGACCGCGATCAGCAGCGGCAGCAGTTCGTCCAGGTCGACGCCGGCGGCGCCGTGCAGTTGCCACCGGACGTGCTGGCCACCCTGCCACCCGGTTCCCAGCTACGGGTGGTGCGCAAGCACGCGGGTGTGGAGTTCGTGGTGGTGGCTGGCGCCGACCGCTCCGAGCCCGAGCGCTTCGGCGGCTACCGATGACCGCCCGGCATTCAGCACGCGAGCTGCCGCCGACCCTGGTCGCCGACCGGGTGGGCTACCGACGAGCCGGGCGGGCGGTGCTCGACGACGTCTCGGTCAGCGCCTATCCCTACGAGGTGCTGGCCATCACCGGGCCGTCCGGCAGCGGAAAGTCCAGCCTGCTGGCGCTGCTGGCCGGGCTCGAACCCCCCGACAGCGGAACGGTGTCCAGGACCGGCGCCCAGCTCGCCGGCACCGTTCCGGAGGGCTACGGGCTGGTGCTGCAGGGCTACGGCCTGGTCAGCGTACTCAGCGCCGCGGAGAACGTCGAGATCGTGCTGCAGGGACAGGGCTTGGACCGCAACGACATTCTCGATCGCGCCGAGGACGTGCTGACCGTCCTCGGCCTGGACGAGGTCGCCGACCACCTGGTCGAGCAGCTGTCCGGCGGCCAGCAGCAACGGGTCGCGATCGCCCGGGCGTTGGTGATCGAGCCGGCGGTACTGCTGGCCGACGAGCTCACCGCCGAACTCGATCACGCCTCCCGGGAGCGGGTGCTGGATCGGGTTTTCGCCTTGGCCGACAAGGGATCCACCGTGGTCATCTGCACCCATGACCCCGAGGTGGCGGCTCGCTGCCACCGCCAGATCGAGCTGACCAACGGCCGGCTCACCAGCAGCCGCTAGCCGGGTTGTCCTTGCGTGGCGGGGCTTATCCCGCCAACTCGGCAAGCAGCGCCGGCATCTGACTCAGCATCGACAGGTGCCCCTCGGTCGCGAACAGGTGCGCCTGGGCGTTGGGCACCGCGGCGGCCAGCCACTGGCCGTGCTCGAAGGGAACCATCCGGTCCTGCCGGCCCTGCCAGATGTCGACCGGCACGCTGATCTTATTGAGGTCGAATCCCCAGTCTTGAACGAAGGCAAGGTCGTCGTCGCGCCAGCCGGCGATGCCGCTGGACACCGCGCGGCGCAGCGCCGCCGCCATCTCCTCGGCGAACTCCCCGGTCAGCGCGGCGCGGTCCACCGGTGACAGCACGCTGGCCATCGCCTCGGTGACCCCCTCGCCGGTCACCGTAGCCAACTCTGCCGCGAACGATTCCAGCAGCGGGTCCAGCTCGGCAGGGCCGGCCAGGGCGGCGCCGAACTCTTCGAGATTGCCCTCACCCATGCCGGTGAACCAGTCGATGCCGGGCGCCGGGTAGGGCGCCACACCGGCCAGCACCGCGACCGCCCGGCACCGTTCGGGCAGCAGCGCGCCGGCCGCCAGGGCGTGCGGGCCGCCGCCGGACCAGCCGAGCGTCACGAACTCCTGCGCCCCGACCGCGTCGAGGACGACCTCGATATCGGCAACCGCATCGGCCACGCTGCGGCCCGGACGGGGCGTGGACTGGCCGTAGCCGGGCCGGGAGTAGCTGACCGTGCGCAGCCCCAGCTCCGCGGCGGGCTCGACGATGGCACGGAAGGCCGCTCCGGAATTCGGGGTGCCGGGCTGGAACAGCAACGTCCGGCCGTCGGGCGGGCCACTGACCAGGTACTCCAGCACCGCGCCGTCGGCGGTCGTCACAGTCTCGAAGGTCGCCACCGGATCATCCTAGGGCGGCTCCGCAGGCCCCCGGCGCGGTCGCCGTCGGCATCGCTGCGCTGTCAGGCGACAATGGCGTCGTGAGCGAGCTGATCGTGGTGGCCGGGCCACCCGGGGCCGGCAAGTCCACCGTGGCGCGCATCCTGGCCGACGGCTTCCCCCGCAGCGCGCTGGTGGTCGGGGACGACTTCTTCGCCTTCGTCCGGCAGGGTTACATCGACCCCTGGCTGGACGAGGCCGACCAGCAGAACGACGTGGTGATCCAGGCGGCTGCGGCAGCGACCGGCCGGCTGGTCACCGGCGGCTATCAGGTCGTCTACGACGGGGTGATCGGCCCGTGGTTCTCCCCGACGTTCCTGGCGGCGACGGGGCTCGACGAGATGCACTATGCCGTGTTGCTGCCGTCGCTGGACTGCTGCCTGGCGCGGGTCACCGAACGGACCGGCCACGGTTTCACCGACCTCGCGGCGACCGAGCAGGTGCACCGGATGTTCGCCGGGGCCGGGATCGCCGAGCGGCATCTTTTCACCGACGACAGCGACGATCCGGCTGCCACCGCGGCCCGGGCCCGAGCCCGGATCAGTGAGGGGTCGCTGGTCTACCGGCCGGCGTGACAGCGCGGGATGCCAGCTGGCGGATCGATGCCTGCGCTACCTGGTCCAGTCGCCGGTGCTGCGATACTGCGCCCATGAGCGGGCCCAGCAGCGAACGTCAGACGGTGTCCTCAGGGGCGGTCTGGGAGCCGGTCGTCGGCTACTCACGCGCCGTCCGGGTCGGGTCCTGGGTGTCGGTGGCCGGCACCACGGCCGCGCTACCGGGTGGCGGCGCGGTCGGCGGCGACGACATCGCCGAGCAGACCCGCGAGGCGATCCGCCGCATCGAGGCCGCGCTGCGCGAGGCCGGCGCGAGCCTGGAACACGTGGTGCGAACCCGGATGTTCGTCACCGACATCAGCCGCTGGGACGAGGTCGGCCGGGCGCACGGTGAATTCTTCGCCGACATCCGGCCGGCCTCCTCGATGCTGGGGATCACGGCGCTGATCGAGCCCGAGCTGCTCGTCGAGGTCGAGGCGGACGCCGTCATCCCTGACTGACCCAGCCGCTCCAGGGGAGCCGCTCGAAGGTTAGAAGGCGTACCGGATGCCCAGCCAGGGCGTCTCGGCGGCAATCAGCTCCCGCAGCTGCCGAACCCCGTCGGCCTTGATGTTGTTGCGGTACCGGACGTTCAAGCCGCCGCTTTCGGACCGCTTGGCCTGCTGCAGCTCCGGGCGCCACAGGACGTCCTCGGCCTTGGCATGCCAGCCCAGGTTGACCTCGTGCAGCTGCCGGTTGTGGGTCAACAGGATCACCTCGGCGGCCGCCTGCGCCTTGAACGCCTCGCCGGCGCCGTCGCTGACCTGGCGCAGCAGCTCGGCCCAGTCCGCCTGCCACCCGTCGCGCAGCACCACCGGTGAGAAGTTCAGGTGCACCTCGTAACCGGCCGCGACGAAGTCGTCGATGGCGGCGATCCGGTCGGCGATCGGGCTGGTGCGGATGTCCAGCAGCCGCGAATCGGCTTCGGGCATCAGGGAGAACCGGATCCGGGTGCGTCCCTGCGGGTCGAGGTCGAGCAGCTCGCGGTTGACGTGCTTGGTCGCGAACGATGCCTTGGCGCCCGGCTGCCCCCGGAACGCGGCGATCAGGTCGGCGACGTTGTCGCTGACCAGCGCGTCGACCGAGCAGTCACCGTTCTCGCCGATGTCATACACCCAGGCCAGCGGATCGCACTGGTTCGGCTCGGTCTTCGGGCCCTGCCGGGCGATGTGCCGGATGAGGTAGCCGATGATCTTGTCGATATTGGTGAACACCGTGATGGGATTGGCGTAACCCTTGCGGCGCGGGACGTAGCAGTAGGCGCATGCCATCGCGCAGCCGTTGGCCAGCGACGGGGCGATCCAGTCCGCGGACCGGCCGTTCGGGCGGGCCGTCAGTGACTTCTTGACGCCCATCACCAGGTCCTCGGTCTTGACCCTGACCCAGCGCTCGACATTGCCGGCGTTGCCGTGCAACTCCTCGATCTTCCAGTGCGAGTCGACCTCGATGATCTCGGCGGCGGGAAACCGGTCGAGCACCTGGCGGCCTCGCGGGCTGATCAGCGCGTCGGGCTCGGCCCAGATGCGGCGCACCTGGAGCAGTTGCCGAGCGGTGTCCAGAGCTTCAGCGGTCATGCTTCGTTCTTACCGGCCGGCACTGACAGCCAGCTCGCCGGAACGCCCGGTATTGCCGACGATGCGCTGTCTGTCTCAGGCGATCAGCGCGGCCAAGGTGTCAGCAATCACAGCTGGGGACAGCCGGCAGGTGGCCCGTCCGACGCCCAGCTCGCAGCGCACCACCTTCGGGTCTCCGGTCGGATCCGGCTTCGCCCAGGTCCAGACGCCCGCTTCCTCGGCCAGCCGCCGGGCGTTGTCGGCGAACCGGTCTGCTGGAACGTCGAACAGCAGGTGCATCATCGGCGCCTGCGGCGGATCGGGCACGATCCGTATCCCGTCGATGCCGGCCAGCTCGGCGGCGATCGCCTGGGCATGCCGGAACCTGGCCGGCATCTCGGCCAGCCGTTCGGGCAGCAGCGTCAGCGCCGACGCCGCGGCCGGCCAGAGGCCGAACAGGGTGCCACCGAGGCGCTGGCGCCACTCGCGCACCTGCCCGACATCGGTGGCCGAGCCCGCGACGCAGCAGCCCGGCAACGCCCCGATGCCCTTGTAGAACGAGACATACACGGTGTCGAACAAGGCCGCGATCTCAGCCGGCGCACGGTCGTAACCCGCCGAAGCCTCCCACAGCCGGGCGCCGTCCAGATGCACGGCGGCGCCCCGGTCGCGAGCCCAGCCGGTTTGCGCGGCAAGCTCCTCCCAGCTCGGCAGCTGGCCCCCGAGATCCCGCTGCGGCAGCTCCAGCAGCAGCGCCGCG
Organism: Jatrophihabitans sp.; assembly: GCF_036388195.1. Lineage (GTDB taxonomy): Bacteria > Actinomycetota > Actinomycetes > Mycobacteriales > Jatrophihabitantaceae > Jatrophihabitans_A. Next base: position 17,500 of record NZ_DASVSG010000041.1, read on the forward strand.
ACCGGTTCGGCCACCCCGTCCAGGTCAGCGAGGGTCACCAGCCGGTCCAGCTCCCCCACCGGACGGCCGACCAGCTGATGCAGCCGGGCATGGGCCTGTCCCTCGTGGTTCTCCAGGTGACAGGCCGGGTGCCAGAGCATGGTGCGGCTGGTTCGCCGGTCGGCGTGCACCCGCAGCGTCGCGCCCTGTGCCATCGTGCCGCTGGGCAGGAACACCGCGGCCGGCTTGCCGAGCAGGTCGGCCACGTACCGCTCGAGGTCGGCGACGACACCGCCCTCGCCGTAGTTGTCGATCGACACGTCCGCGCCGATGCTGGCCAGCAGGTCCGCCGGGCGCACCAGCCCATCGCCGTTGACGAACTCCGAACACGCGGCCCGCCGGGCCCTGGCCTGCTCATCCACCCCGCCAGTCTCCACGATGACCGGCTGGGGATCACCGCTGGCCCAGAGGCCGGATGGCCGGGATCTGGATGTCCTAGCCTTCACCTCATGGACGAGGCGAGCAGGCCGGTCACCCGGTGGGCGGAGTTGGCCGGGCGAGCATCGGGAGCTGACTATGCCGCCCGGTTCGCCAGGCTGGCGGCCAGCGGGCAGGACGTGCACGGCGAGGCCAACTTCTGCGCCGCCCTGCTTGCCGCCCCGGCTGTGCTTGCCGCCCCGGCTGTGCTTGCCGCCCCGGCTGAGGTGCTCGACGCCGGCTGCGGCACCGGCCGGGTCGCGATCCGGCTCGCCGACCTCGGCTACCGCGTCGTCGGGGTCGATGTGGACACCTCGATGCTGGCCGAAGCGCGCCGGGCCAGGCCGGACCTGCCGTGGCTGACCGCCGATCTCGCCGCGCTGCCGGGCCCGGGCCGGCTCTTCGAGCTGGCCGGATTCGAGCCCGCGCCTCTCGCGGGCTTCGACCTGGTCGTGGCGGCCGGCAATGTGATCCCGCTGCTGGCCCCGGGCACCCTGGCTGCCACGGTGCAGCGGCTGGCCGCGGTGCTGGCGCCCGGCGGGCTGCTGGTCGCCGGGTTCGGCCTCGATCCGGCGCACCTGCCGACCGGCTGCCCGGCGACCTCGGCGGCGGACTACCTGGCCGCGTGCGCCGAAGCCGACCTGATCGAAGAGCGACGACACGGCGGCTGGGACGGCTCGGAGGAGTCCCTCGGCTACCTGGTCAGCGTGCACCGCAGGCCTCTCCCGCACCCGACGAAGCCTTGACATCATTTTCAGCTCGGGCGTACCTTTCCGGCTCCGACCAGAGCCGGATCGGACGCACCGATCGGACAGCCGTGTCGGGTGGAGGAGATCACCATGGGCGTGCGTAGATCGATGCGGGTGGCGGCGGCCGGCCTCGGGGCGGTGGCAGTCGTGGCGCTGATGCCGGGCGGCACTGCCTACGCGGTATCAGCAGGCCAGCTCTGCAACGTCAACCAGAACACCTGGGTCCGCTACACCGAGGGCGGCAGCGTGATGTACACCATCCCAGCCGGCGGCGGCTTCCGGGTCGACCACCTGAACTGGCAGCAGACCTGGGTCTACGGGCACGGCAACAGCAAGCCCGACGGGTGGATCCCGAACGACGGGCGGCTCTACAACTGCCACTACTGAGCCAGGCAGCGCCGACCACTAGCTGGGCGGGCGCAGCACCTCGCGTCCGCCCAGGTAGGGCCGCAGCGCCTCCGGCACGGTGACCGAGCCGTCCTCGAGCTGGTTGTTCTCCAGCAGCGCGGCGATGTGCCGGTCGCAGAAACCAGTCGCCGAGATCGTGTACGGATGCACCATCTTGCCGTCGATCCGGGTCCGGATGCCGGCCCGGCGGGTCTGGTAGTCGGTCAGGTTGGTGTTCGAGGTCAGCTCCCGGTACGTGCCGGTCGCCGGGAACCACGCCTCGACGTCGTACTTGAAGAACCCTGGAGCGGCCACGTCGCCCGAGCTGCAGATGATCGTCTGGCTGGGCACGTTCAGCGCGTCGACGAAGGCGACCTCGTTGTCCAGCATCTGCAGGTGCAGCGCCTCGACCTCGTCCGGCGCGCAGAACAGGAACTGCTCCAGCTTGTAGAACTGGTGCACCCGCATCATGCCCCGGACGTCGCGCCCGTGGCTGCCGGCCTCGGTGCGGAAGCACATCGAATCGCCCAGGTACTTCAGCGGCAGCTCCGGCAGCACCTCGTCGGCGTGCATGGCCAGCAACGCCTGCTCCGACGTGCCGGTCAGCGACAGCTCCGAGTCGGCGATGCCGAAGTTGTCCGACTGCGCGAACGGCAGGTATCCCGAGGCGTAGAAGGAGAATCGCTTCGCCAGCACCGGCGGTGACACCAGCTCGAAGCCCTGGCCCTCGACCATGTCGAGATAGAGCTGGAACATCGCCAGCCGCAGCCGGACGCCATCGCCCTTGAGCACGTAGAACCGCGAGCCGGACAGCTTCGCGGCCCGCTCGGTATCCAGGATGCCCAGTCCCAGGGCGATCTCGTCGTGCGGACGGTAGGTCCGGTCAGTCGCCGGCAGGTTCGCCGCGCGGATGACCTTGTTGTCCGACTCGTCGCCGGCAGGCACCCGGTCATCGAGATAGTTGGGCAGCCAGGACGCCTTGGCAGCCAGCTCCTCGCGGGCCTGCCGCAGCCGGGTCTCCAGCTCGGTCTGCTGGTCGCGCAGCTCCCGGGCCTCGGCCCGCAGCGCCTCGTCCCTGGCCGCGCGCCGGGTCAGCTCCTTGCTCTGCACCCGCAGCTGCTCGTACTCCTGGGTCAGCTGGGTGACGACCTGCTGGGCCTTGAGCACCCCCTCGACGTCGACCGATTCGGCTCCGCGCTTGACCAGTGAGCGGCGGTACTCATCCGGGTCGACGGCCAGCTTCTTCAGGTCGATCATTGCGGTGGTCTCTCCTGGCGATCGCGGGGCGGTGTGCTCAGCTTATCGCCGTGTCCCGCGCCACCGCCCAGCGGCCGAACTCGCCGGCCCGGGCAGCGAGCCACTCCACGATCTCCTGGCCGGCCAACACCCCGGCCGCCCGGGTGCGCTCCACCTGCGGCGCCGACCAGCCGCTGGCGAACAGCTCACCGTGCGCCGGGTGGATGCCCCGGTCGGCGTAGCACAACAGGTCGCGGTCCAGCAGCGAGTCCCCCGCCGCCAGCACCAGCTCCGCGTCCACCCGGTTGGCCACCTCGCGGACCGCCGCGGTCTTGGTGAGCCCGCGTGGCGTCCAGTAGAGCTTGCGGCCCTGCGCCGAGACCAGCCAGCCCCGTCCGGCGGCCCACTGCGCGGCCTCGTCGACGAAGCCGTCCGGCGCGCCGGCCTCGCCGAGCACGGCGTAACAGAACAGCCCGGCCTCGCGGACCTGCCGCGTCCAGGCAGGCGAGCAAGCCTGTCTGACGTATGCCAGGATATCGGACAGATCTGCCGAGTCGGCGACCGCCGCCACGACCCTGGCCTGCCAGCTCCGATCCGCGACGCCGTCCACCAGCAGCACGCCGCCGTTGGCCGCCACCGCGAACCGGCTGGGCGGCCCGGGCAGCCGCACCCGGGCCAGCTGATCGGGTAGCCGGGTGGTCACCGGAGTCAGCACCGTGCGGTCGGCGAGCGTGGCTGTCAGCCGGGCAGCGGCCGCCGTCATGAAACCGACCTGCTCGTCGCCGCGCCGCTCGACACAGGTCAACGGCGGCAGGACGTCCCCGGTGAGCGCCAGCGCGGCCCGGGAGTACACCAGGGTCCGGTCCAGGTCGGTCGCGATCAGGATGCTCATGGGCGCGCCCGGCTTGCCAGGTCAGCCCTCGTCCGTCCGGCGGTGGCGCGGTGGAACCCGGGATGGATCAGGCCGACGCAGCTGAAGGCCAGCCCCTCGACGGGCTCCACCGGCACTCCACGCTGGCGCGCCAGCAGCAGGACGTGGTGCAGCCGGCCGGCGTCCTCGGCCCGGATCAGGATCTTCCAGGGCACCCGGCGCAACAGCACCCGGGTGGTCTCGCCGACGCCTGGCTTGATGAGGTTCTCGTTCTCGATCCCGTACTGCTCGCTGAGCCGGCGCACGCTCTGCCAGCCGGCCCAGGTCGGCCGCCGGTCGGAGTCACGCAGCACCGGCCAGTCCCGCGCCACCGCTGCGGCCACCGCCGGGAACTGCGCGGTGATCGCATCGATGAAGTCCCCTGAGACATCGGCGCCGGCGAGCTCGGCATAGAACTTGGCGCCGTGGTACTGGCCCGGCCCGATCAGGTCGGCGTTGAGCACCGTGCGCGACACCAGCCCCGACACCGTGGAGTTCAGGCAGGCCGACGGGATCAGGTAGTCCTCCCGGGTGCCGTAGATCGGCACGCAGCTGCCCGGATCGGCGAGCACCGCGAGCTCTGCGGAGAAGCCGCCGCCGCCCGGCCACCAGGCCCGGTTCACCCCGGCCACCGCGTCCGCCAGCTCGCGGGTGATGGCGCCCTTTCCGGTCCACCCGTCGACGAACATCACCTGGGCCGGGTCATGATGGCGGGCCAGGTAGGCCAGCGCCAGCTCGTCGATTCCTCTGCCCCGGACGATGGAAACGCTGTAGTGGGGCAGCTCCGTGCCGTGCGCGAAGCGCGCCCAGCGGCGCATCAGGACTCCGACCGGGGTGCCGGCTCGGGCCAGTGAGGCCAGCACCACGCCGGGCCCGCGCCGGTCCAGCACCAGCTCGGTGACCACGCCGACGGCGTGCGCCAGCCGGTTCGCCGAATCGACCAGCGCGTCGGTGAACAGCTGCCGGTACTCCGCGCTTGGCTGGTACTCCTGCGGCAGCGACTCGGCATAGTGCGCGTCGCCGGACTGGATCGCCTCCTCGCGCTCCTCGGTCGGCGCTTCGAGCGCGATCCCGGACAGGTCGGTGAGCAGCCAGGACACATCGGCGGCCGGGTAGCTGCCGAAGGCCGGGCCGGTCAGCGGATCCGGCAGCCGCTGGCCGGCGAGCGGGGCGACGGCCTGCCGGCGCGCGGCGGGTTGGTACGCGGGCAGCCGGACGATCTGCAGGTGGTCGGTGACCGAGGCCAGCTGCCCGACCAGGCCGGCTTCGCCGTGGTGGCCGCTCAGGTCGGTGTCGGTGACCAGGACGATGTCGCTGAACCGCTCCTCAGGGGCCAGTCCCGCGACGTTGTAGACGAAGCGGGGAGCCGCGTCGGGATCGGCGGGCTCGGCGGGCTCGTCAGTGCTGGGGAAGCTGAGCCGGTTGCGGATCGCGTACCCCGGATCGTCCACCGCGACGACCGGTGAGCGGGTGGTGCTGGAGTACCGGACGGTCGCCACCGGTGCCAGCGCACCGGCCAGGTCGGCGGCGATCCGCAGCGGCGCGTACATCAGCTCCTCGCAACCCAGCACCAGCACCCGCCGCGGGTCGTCGGGGCGCTCGCGGGGCTGGTCACGCAACCGGCCGGCCAGCTCCTGCGCGAGCTGCGCGCTCGCCCGCTCGAAGCCGGCCTGCGAGCCGGCCGGAAACCCGTGCCGGCCGCTCTCGGCGAGCTCGGCCGGGGCGGCCATCACCGGACTCACCCGCGCCCGGCGTCGAGAACGGGAGGCCTCCTCCGGCTGCCGAGCCGCCAACTGCTGCCCCACCGCCAGCGCGTCCGCGGGCACTCTCAGCTGCCCGGACGCCAGCGCTGCCACCTCGATCTCGACGCCCAACCGCTGGGCAGCGTCGCGCAGCCGGTCCCGGTCGGCGGCCGAGCGCAGATCGACCAGCGCGGCGATCAGGTACCGCTGCCGCGGCCAGCTCCGGTGCAGCGCCTGGATGGTGTTGAGCGCCGTCTGCCCGGTCGACAGCTCGTCATCGACGAGCACCAACGCCCCCGGCCGGGCCAGCAGCGCGGGATCGGCCGGCAGCAGCAGGTGCCGGGTGGCGTGGCTGTGCTCCTCGTCGAAGGCGGCCACCGGCTGGCGCCCGGCCACTCCGCGCCGGGTGGACTGCAGGTAGCCGGCGGCCAGCGACTCGGCGACACAATGGCCGAGGGCGGTCGCGGTCTCGGCGTACCCGAGCACCAGCGCGCCGGCCGCCGGCTGGCTGGCAGCGCGATGCCGGTCGCACAGCTCGATCAGGCGCCGGGAGTCCTCGGCCGGATCGGCGGCGGTGAGCGCCGACCGCAGCAGGCTGCCGCCCACGGCGCCGATGTCGCTGGCCTGGCCGGCAAGCCGATCGGCTGCCAGGGCGCCGAGCAGCCGGCCGGCGCCGTACACCAGCCGCGGATCGGCCGGCAGGTGCTTGCCCAGCACCGTCGACACCAGCAGGTGGGCCCGTCGGGGGTTGCGGCGCAGGGCCATGCCCACCAGGTCCGGCACCGTCAGCGGCGAACCGGATTCCTGCGGCTCGGACTCGATCGCGACGCCGAGGGCGCCGGCGACCCAGTCCCCCGGCCAGGGCGCCGGACGGGCCTGGGCGTTCTGGGCGGGAGTCACTGATGCAGCCCCGCGCCGAGCAGGTCGACGAAGGAGATGTCGGCATTGGCGACGCCGAAGACGGCGGCGCGCAGCACGGTGCGCCGCGCCCATGCCGAGTGCGGCTTCGACTCGTTCATCTTGTTGCCGTACGCCGAGGAGGACACCCCGCCCCCGGACCGGGTGCCGAGCACGTCGCGGGCGTCGCAGTACTCCTCGTGGGTCACCACCGACAGCGCGTGCACGGCGGCCACGTGGCTGGGGTGGATGACGGTCTTGCCGGTCAGGCCGTTCGCCTTGTCCAGCGCCACCTCGCGGATCAGGCCGTCGAGGTCGCGGGCGATCAGCTCGGCCCGCAGCGCCCGTTCGGAATGCTCGATGAACGGCGCTTCCCGAAGCTGCGGCTTGAACATCCGCTCGGTCCCGGAGAAGTACTCCCAGACCGCGCCGGTGACGGCGAATCCGGTGTCGTCGGCACGGCCGAAGATGTTGACCACGTCGGCGATCACGTCGGCCACCACCCGCACGTCGTAGATGGTCAGGTCCCGGGAGCGGCGCAGGCCGAAGGACGAGCTCAGATCGGTGGCGCCGATCCGGACGGCCACCACATGGTCGCGGTACTTGTTCAGCAGCTGGCGGATCTGCAGCAGCACCTCGGTCCGGGACTCGGTGAAGATCACCGACGGCGCCTCCAGCACCGGCATCGCGAGCAGCCGGCGGCCGACCGCGGCGCTGGCCTCGTGGATGGCGTCCAGGAACGGCGCGCCGTTCTCGTCGGTGAACTTCGGCAGCACGAACCCGGTCAGGATCGGTGCCCGCTCGCCCAGACCGGCCACGATCATCGGGATCTGGCTTGCCGACCGGACCCGGATGAACACCAGCGGCCGCTGCGCTCCGGACTCGGCGTAGGCCCGCAACTGCGCGATCACGTTCTGCTCCGCCGCGGCCACTGCCTCGTCCGGGATCGAGTCCTCCAGGCAGATCACCGTGCTCAGCACGCCCTGGTCGAACCGCTTGGCGAGGTCTGCCACCAGGGACGGACGGGTGGCCGGGCTGTAGAGGGTGGCACCGAGGGCCATTCCCAGCACGTCCAGGTCGTCGTTGGCGCTGAACGGCTGCGGCGGCCGGAAGAACAGCCGCTGCCGGTCGGCATCGGACAGGAAGTCGAAATGACGCATATCAGCCTCTCAGGCCACTGGAGTGCGGTCGTCCAGCCAGCTGATCCGGTCGAAGCCGTAGGCCTGGACGGCGTTGCGGATGGAGCCGGTGAAGTCCTCCATCTCGGCGCGTACCACGAACTCGCCGTGGACGTTGTAGATCGACAGCAGCACGGTCACGCCGCCGGACGGTGGCCGGTCCAGCGGAAGCTCCACCCGGGCGCCACCGGCCGTGCCGAGAACCAGCGTGCCACCCCAGTTCAACTGGCTGCCGGACTCGGAGAAGCCGTAGACGACCAGCCGGTCCAGGTGCCGGCTCTGCCGAAGGTCCACCATCAGCCGCTCGTACTGCTCGGCCCTGGCGACGATCACCGGCCGCCGCGAATTGCGCGGAGCGGTGGCTATGCCGCCGACCCGCGACACCAGCGAGCTGTGGCCATCGGCCAGCTCGTAGGCGGCGCCGATCCGCAGATCGCCGACCGCCGGTGAGCAGGCCGCCTCGATGGTCAGGACGCCGATGCCGCTCTGCAGCCGATTGAGGGTGATCGTCGGCGCCTTGGGGGTGAGCAGCGTCCGTTCGCCGGAACGGGCGCGGGGCAGCGGGCGGGCGACCCGCCGGGACGTGGCGGGAGAAGCGGCCGGAGCAGCGGACGGTGGGGTGGCGGCCGGCCGGGCAGCCGGAGCAGCGGGCCTCGACAGGTCCAGGCTCGACGACCCGGTAGCCGCCGGCGCCGCAGGCCGGGCATTAGGCCTCGACAGGTCCAGGCCCGACGACCCGGTAGCAGCCGGCGCGGCTGGCCGGGCAGCCGGCGCCGCAGGCCGGGCAGCCGGCCTCGACAGATCCAGACCCGACGCCCCGGTAGCGGCAGGCTGGGCAGCAGGCACCGCAGGCTGGGCAGCCGGCCGGAATCGGGCACGGTGCCGGAGGAACGGCAGGTCGGTCCGCGCCGGCGCCCGGTCCGGAGCGGAGACGTCGATGTTCACAACGTGATCCCGTAGTCCTTGGCCAGGCCCGCGATGCCGGTGGAGTACCCCTCGCCGATGACCTTGAACTTCCAGTCGCCCTGATGGCGGTACACCTCGCCCAGCGTCATAGCGGTCTCCCCGTCCAGCGCCCTGGCCAGGTTCTCCGACCGGACCAGCTCGGCATTGTCAGCCAGGTTGAGCACCCGCAGGACGCACTCGCGCAGCCGTCCCAGGCTCCGGCGCAGCCCCATGCCCTCGTTGAGGTACATCACCACGACGATTCGCCGTACCTGCGGTGGCACCGCGTCCAGCTGGATCTCGATCTGCTCGGAATCCCCTCCCATCGCCTTCTCCAGCTGGCTGACCGTCATCGAGGGCTCGGTGAGCTGGTTGAAGAACACGAAATGCTCGTCCGAGAGCGCCTTGCTGTGCTCGTCGCAGAGGATGGTGGCGACCACCAGGTTGTCGGTCAACGCGGTCTCGGCGCCGGCGTCCCAGCGCACCCCCAGCACCAGGCCGGTGAGGCTGGGTATCTCGCGGGTCAGGGCGACGTTCGAGCCGCGCTTCATGGTCGCCATCTACCGGCCTGCCTTCACAGGTCCGCGATTCCGGTTCGCTGCCACCGGTCTGCCGTTCCGGTTGCCCTTCACAGGTCCAGGTCCGATCCGGAGAACTTGGTCCGCAAGAAGCTGCCCTGGCTCAGCAGCGCGTCGGCGTCCTGCGCCTGAGCGGCGATGAGCAGGCTGGTCGCGGCGTCCAACAGCGCGTCCAGCTGTTCCTGCAGGGACTGGACCGGGGTACGGCCGGACGGCCGGGGCACCGTCAGCTGAGCCTGGTCGAGGGCCAGGAAGCTGCGCAGCGTGGTCGGCAGGTAGTCCTGCAGGATGCCCTGGATCGAGATCACCGCATAGATGTCGAGCGGGCGGATCTCGGAGGTGTCGACGACCTCGCGCAGCACGTCGGTCACCCGCCGCGCGGTCACCACCGACTCGCCGGGCAGCCGGCCGGAGTTCTGGTTGATGAACCGGTTGAGCTGGGCCAGGTTGCTGCGCAGCGTGGCCGGATCATCGCCGTCGGCGGGCGGTCCGGGCGCCGATGGGTCCGGCGCCGGAGCAGGCGCGGCCGGTGGCGGCAGCAGCTTCCGGAACCAGGTCATGGTGGTCCACTTCGTCGTACGGAGAATGCCTGACTCTGCCATTCTCCTCCGGCGGCGCTCAGCCGCTCAGCTCCCCGCGGCGGGTGCGCTCGAGGTAGGGCTTGGCTCGCTCGATCTGCCCCTGCAGCGCGTCCACGGTCGCCGCCATCGAGTCCGCGGCCTGGGCCCGGAAGGTGTCCAGCGCGTCCATGGTCGCGAAGACGTTGTCGAAGGCGGCCTGCAGCTTGGCGACCTCGATCGTGGAGGAGGCGGCCTGCTGGTTGATCTGGCCGCCCTGGATGCGCAGCTGCTCCGACGTCCGCTCGATCAGGTCCGAGGTGGTCGCGTTCAACGCGGTGATCTGCTCCAGCACCAGCTTCTGCCGCGACAGCGCCTGCGAGACGATGATCGCGGTCCGCAGCGCCGCGATCGTGGTGGTCTGAGCCCGGTCGACGCCCTTGATGAGCTCGATGTTGTTCTTGCGCACCAGGTCCAGCGCCATGTACCCCTGCACCGCCACGGCCATCTGGGTCATGAGGTCCTGCCGCCGCTGCCGGATCGGGAACAGCGCGTCGGCCTTCAAGGCCTCGGCCTGCTTGGTCTGCCCGGCCGCCTGCAGCTGGGCGATCTTCTCCTCGACAGCCGCGTCGAGGGCGCCGGCCAGCTCGTTGTACTCGCTGAGCTTGCCCATGGTGGCCCACATGTTGGCCTTCTCGGTGTCGATGGCCGCGTTGTCCTTGCGCAGCTCGTCCTGACCTGACTCCAGCGCCTTGATGATCGCGTTGAGCTGGGTCTGCGCCGACTCGTACTTTTGGAAGTATCGCTGCACCTTGTCACCGCCCGGCAGGAACTTCAGGACCTTCTTCACCCCGGTAAGGTCGGCCCGGTTCGGGTCGAGCTCGGTGACGGTCTGGCGCAGCTCGCCCAGGGTGCTGGCCACCCGGGACTGGGCATCGGCGCCGCCGCGACCCTTGCTGGCGTTCAACGCCGCGGCCGGCCGGTCCAGCATCCGGTTGGAGACGCTGGCCGCAGCGCGCATGTCCTGCTCGCCCATCGAGGTGATCGCGTTGACCTTCTCGGTGAACGCCGGTGAGTTGGCGTCCACGCTGGCCAGCTCCTGGGCGAAGGACTGGGCCCGGGACCGCAGCTCGAGCTGGCGGGCGTTGTCGAGCGGCACCGCTCCGACGGCCTGCTCCTTCTCCACCACGACCACCGGCGGCGGAGGCGCCAGCACCAGCGCGTTGCCAGCCGGCTGGCCGCTGGGGCTGGCCGCCGAGGTAGCGCTCGAACCGAGGTCGAGGTCAGACATCTGGGAGCTCCTTCTGGTCGGCAGGGTGCAGGGCGAACGTTACTTGCGCCCGGGCGCCCAGTTCATCCCCCAACCGTAGGCGCGGTCCAGCGCGCTCTGGCTGCCGTCGATGTAGTTGACCTCGCGGCGGACCGAGAGCTCGCCGTTGCGGCTCTCCAGCAGGGCGATGCCGCAGATCCGGGCGCCGTCGCGGGTCTCGTCCAGCCGGACCTCTACCTGCGGGCCGTTGGCCGGGAACAGCGTCACGACGCCGTCGGCAGCCGCCCAGTTCGCCGCCCCCTGGTAGATCAGGGCGAACACCAGCACCCGCTTGATCTGATTGGCGTAGCCGAGGTTGATGAACAGGTTCTCGCCGTCGGACTTGGTGCCCGAGCGGTCATCGCCGTCCAGCCGGATGACCGGCTCGGACACCCCGCGGGGGCTGGCCGCGAAGGCGTTGCCGAGCGCCTGCACCACGCCCTTGGTGCCGTCGGTGAACTCGTACAGGCACCCGAGATCGAGGTCGAGGGTGGGCGCCGAGCGCTTGAACAGCCCGCCGCCGCCCCCGCCGGCCTTGGCGTTCCAGTTCAGGTTCACCCGCAGCATGCCGCTCGAGGAGCCCTGCTTGGTCAGCGACACCGTCGGGGCCGACTTCGTCAGGGTCACCTTGGACAGCGACACCGGGGCGCCGCCGGAAGGCGGGGCAGCCGGGGCCGCCGGAGCAGCCGGGGCGGCCGGAGTGGCCGGGCGCTTGGTGTAGTCGATTCCCATGTCAGTCTGCTTTCTGTTCGCTGGGGCGATCTCAGACCGCGGCCGTGGCCGGGTCGAGATCGGGAGAGCCGGTACTGGACGGGGTGTTGTCCTCGCGCCGGTTGCGGCGGACCGAGGACACCAGCGCCGCGGCGATGAAGCCGACCCCGATCAGGCCGGTGACCACCTCGGGGATGTGGAACTTGATGGTGAGCAGCAACAGCACCGCCAGCGAGCCGATCGCCCACAGCGCCCCGTGCTCGAGGTAGACGTACTCGGCCAGCGTGCCCTTGCGCACCAGATAGACCGTCAGAGACCTGATGTACATGGCGCCGACGCCCAGGCCGATGGCGATGATGATCGGGTCGGAGGTGATGGCGAAGGCGCCGATCACGCCGTCGAAGCTGAACGAGGCGTCCAGCACTTCGAGGTACAGGAACGAGAAGAAGGCGGCCTTGCCGGTCTTGAGCGCAAGCTCGCCGTTGGCCTTCGCGGCGCTCCTGGGTGGCACCTCACGCGAAGGAGCGGGCAGCAGTTCCGAGCCGGACTCGTCCTCTGGGTCGACGTGGGGCACCTCGTGCTCCTCGAGCATGCTGCTGAGCCCGTTCACCAGGATGTAGGTGATCATGCCCAGCACGCCGGACATCAGGACGGTGGCCACCTTGTCCTCCGGAGCGAGCTGGGTCGCCGCCAGCAGCAGCAGCACGCTGGCCACCACGACCCCGAGCATGTCGAGCTTGCCCATCCGGCCGAGCGGGCGCTCCAGCCAGCTCAGCCAGGTGATGTCGCGCTCTTCGAAGATGAAGTCGAGGAAGAGCATCAGCAGGAACATGCCGCCGAAGGCCGCGATCGCCGGGTGCGCCTCGTTCAGCAGGTAGGCGTAGGTGCCCGGCTCGTCCGCGGGGCCCTTATCCAGGGCAAGCGACACCGCCTCGGTCGGCGACAGGTGCGCGGTGATCCCGACGATGAGCAGCGGAAAGACCAGCCGCATGCCGAAGACGGCGATCAGGACGCCGAGGGTCAGGAACAGCTTCTGCCAGAACGGGCTCATCCTTTCCAGCACGGTGGCGTTCACGACGGCGTTGTCGAAGGAGACCGAGATCTCCAGGACGATCAGGATCGCCGCGATCGCCAGTCCGGCCGGACCGCCGTACAGGAACGCCAGCAGCAGGCCGATCGCGGTGACCCCGAACGACCAGCCGAAAATCCTCAAGACCATGAAAGCTTCGCTATCTGTAGGCAACCGGGCCTCGAACCTCGGTTGGATGGGGTGGCTTGCATCAATCAGCCCACGTTGACGCCGTAGTCACGTGCGATACCGGCCAGGCCGGAGGAATAACCCTGGCCGACCGCCCGGAATTTCCAGTCCCCGGAACGGCGGTACAGCTCACCGAAAATCATCGCCGTCTCGCTGGAGGCGTCCTCGGACAGGTCGTAACGAGCCAACTCGGCGCCGTCTGCCTGGTTGATGACGCGGATGAAGGCGTTGCGGACCTGGCCGAAGTTCTGCTGGCGGCTGTCGGCGTCATAGATCGACACCGGAAACACGATCCGGTCCACCTCGGGCGGCACCCGGCTCAGGTCGACCTTGATCTGCTCGTCGTCGCCCTCGCCCTCACCGGTCAGGTTGTCGCCGGTGTGCTCCACCGAGCCCTCCGGGCTGGCGAGGTTGTTGAAGAACACGAAGTGCTCGTCGGAGAGGATCCGGCCGGACGCAGCAAGCATCAGGGCGCTGGCGTCGAGGTCGAAGGCCTGGCCGCTGGTCATGCGCTCGTCCCAGCCCAAGCCGATCACGACCGCGGACAGGCCCGGGGCCTGCTTGGTCAGCGAGACGTTGCCGCCCTTGGCGAGGCTGACTCCCATGGAACTCCTTCCTACCCACCGCACGAGCCGGCCTGGACAGGGACGGCCGGGCGTCCTAACTGTCCCAGGCCGTCCCAGCCGCCCACAATCGTCCTAAACCCGATCGAGCCTCACGCGGCCGGGCCCGGCCGCGTGAGGATGACCCGCGCTGTCGATCAGACGTTGACGCCGTAGTCCCGGGCGATGCCGGCCAGGCCGGAGGTGTAGCCCTGGCCGACGGCGCGGAACTTCCACTCGGGGCCGTTGCGGTACAGCTCGCCGAACACCATCGCGGTCTCGGTCGAAGCGTCCTCGGACAGGTCATAACGGGCCAATTCGGAATTGTCGGCCTGGTTGACCACGCGGATGAAGGCGTTGCGGACCTGACCGAAGGTCTGGCCGCCGGCTTCGGCGTTGTAGATCGAGACCGGAAAGACGATCTTGTCGATCTCGGCCGGGGCGCCGGCAAGGTTGACCTTGACCTGCTCGTCGTCGCCCTCGCCCTCACCGGTCAGGTTGTCGCCGGTGTGCTCCACAGCGCCGTCGGGGCTGGCGAGGTTGTTGAAGAAGATGAAGTGCTTGTCGGACAGGACCTTGCCGTTCGTGCCGCAGGCGATCGCGCTGGCATCGAGGTCGAAGTCCTGGCCGTCGGTGGTGCGCGCATCCCAGCCCAGGCCGACCGTGACCGCGGTCAGGCCGGGCGCTGCCTTGGTGAGCGAGACGTTGCCGCCCTTGGTGAGGCTGACTCCCACGAGAAACTCCAGGTGACTAGAGGAAGGCCCCGGGGCCTTCATGGCCGATCATCGCCGCCCGGAGCGGACGGCGAGGTTCATGCTAGTGAGACGAGCAGGGCAGCTGGGAAGTTCCGCCACGTGTGGCCGCTGTAATGATGAGGTAAGACGTCGCTGTGAAGGTGTGGTTGATAGGCCGCGCCAGGTCTCACTCGGTGCTGCCGGAGAACAACCCGCCCATTCCAGCCCCGGTCTTGCGGTCGCCGGCGCCCATGTTCTTGCGCAGCGCCTTGGCCAACCCGTCGATGGTCATCGACTGCAGGATCACCGAGCCGTTGCCGGTCAGTGTGGCCACCGACATGCCCTCGCCGCCGAACGCCGCGTTCATCACCCCGGCCCGGTTGAGCGAGCCCACCCGTTCGACGCCGTAGGAGATCCGGTGGTCCCAGGCGACCACGCAGCCGGTGTCCACCTTGAGCCGGCCGCCGTAATCGGCCGGATTGATGTCGATGAAGTTGCCCGCGCCGGCGATGATCAGGCTGCCCCGGCCGGTGAACTTCTCCAGCACGAACCCCTCGCCACCGGCGAAGCCCTGCCGCAGGCCCGAGAAGGCGATGTCGAAGTTCACCCCCGCCTCAGCGGCGACGAAGGCATCCTTCTCGGCGAACCAGGTGGTCTGGCCGTCCAGTTCGAGCACCCGCATCTCGCCGGGCAGCACCCCGGCCAGGGCCAGCAGGCCGTCGCCGCCGGTGGTGGTGAAGTGGCAGAACGCGAACGATTCGCCCGCCAGCACCCGCTTGCCGACGTCCATCGCGCCGCGCAGCACGCCACCCAGACCGCCGGCCGCCGCAGGCTGCCCGGCTCCGGTGGGCGCGGTGAGCTTGGTCTCCATCGTCACGTCGCCCGAGCTGAACAGGAACTTGCCCGCCTCGCTGTAGACGGTCTGGCCCGGCCGCAGCTGGACGATCGCCATCTGCATGGCGGTGCCGCTGATCTGCACGTCGAGACTCATCCCAATTCCTCCCTGACACCGACGACCGGGTTGTCCTGCGGCCCGGTCGTACCGGCGGTCGAGCCCGGAACAGCCGCACCCGACGCCGAGTCTGGCGCCTTCAGCCGGGGGCCCGCTGACCGGCGGCGCGGCTGGCGTCGGCTCCGGCAGCGGCCGGGCCAGCACCTTGTCGAGGCGAGTTGCGAGATCCGGATTTCTCCCTTGGAGAACAAGCGCATTTGCGGATTGCTGCACGCGCGAAATATCTGCGACATCCACCGTTGACCTTGCGGCCGTTCGGCGGGGCGTTAGAACATTGGCCAGGTGTACCGCACGAGGATCTATGTCAGCCACGCCAGAACGCCGACCGGCAAGAGCCGGCACACCTGACGATCACGACGTGAACCAGCTTCTCGCGGGCCCGCGCGGTCGGCGCCGGGCCCGTGGGTCGGTCAGTTGCTGATCAGCCGCTCCGCGTGGTCCCGCTCGGCCTCGCTGACCTCCGCCGGTGCGCTGTGCCGGAGCTGCCAGCGGGCGTTCGGCCCGTCCGGTCGGGACAGCTCACCGGCTCTGAGCGCCTGCTCGATCCGGCGATGGACCTCCTCGGCATGGCCGGGCTCGGCCGCGAACAGGGTCCGGATCCGCACCGTGTCGCCGTCCCGGTCGGCGGAGGTGTGATGCGGCGCCAGCGGGCACGGCGGCTGATGTTCCCAGTGCCCGCACAGGGCGACGGTGATGGCCGCGCCCGGAGCGCCGTCGTCCCCGGCGGCCGGCATCACCAGTTCGGCGTCGTGGGCGAAGGCTCGGCGCATGAGGCGAGTGTGCCGCGCGCGTAGGGAGTTGTCACGGCCGGGGGGTTGGCCGGCAACACGTCTTGGTCAGCGCCTGGGCGACGGCCAGCGCTTTGGCGGCGGACAGCGATGTGGCAGCGACCGTGGACGCCGGCCGGGCCCGAGGCGCCGGCCGCACGACGAGCTGGCTGAGGCCAGGCAGCGATATGCCGAGCGGGCTCACCGCGGCGGTTCGGGGGTTGATGACCGACACCGTGCCGGCGGGGGCGACGGTGAACAACCAGGCGCTGTCGGGCGAGAAGACCATGGCGCCGTTCAGGGCGTCCTGGTTGACGAGCTGGTTGGGAAGCCGGCGCACGCGGTTGTGGACGAGGTCGATCAGAGAGAGGCCGACGACTCCGTTCGGACCGGCGGTCGTCACCGCGGCAGTCGAGCCGTCAGGTGAGATCACCCCTCGCCAGTCGCGGCTCAGCGCGCCCTCTGCCACGGTCCGGCGCTGGCCGTTCGCCCGGCTGATCGACACGGTTCGGCAGCGGTAGCGCTCGTCGCACTCGACCGCCAGCCACCCGGTGGGGCCGACGGCCATCAGCGCGCCGGTGCTGATCCGGCGCACGCCGCCCGGGCGGGCGTCGTACACGCCGCCGATTCCTGTGTACAGCAGGTAGCCGCCCCCGTCGGCAACTGCCTCGAAGGAGGAGTTCCCGGCCGGGACCGGGATGTACTGGGGGAGCCGCTGGCCGTCCAGGGTGGTCAGGGCCATCACCGGCTGGTGATCGTCGGCCGGCCGGACCCACATCCGGTCCGGCGACGGTCCTGGGAACACCGGGCCGTTCACGTTGAGCAACGGGGACATCTCCTCGGCCGGCCGGCCGTCCCGCACGAGGTAACCGGGCACATGGTCCAGCGGCCGGATGACCACCCGGTCCGAGCCCGCCACCAGGTACACGGCCCCGCCACTGCGCAGGTCGGGAATCACCGTCCGGGTGATCCGGCCGGCGGCCGGCTCGATCCTGACCAGGACGCCGGGACCGCGGCCGAACAGCTCCCACTTGGCGGTCGTGTTCAGCAGCGGACGGCCCAGCTCGGTGACCGAGACGGCCGCCAGCGGTGGCTGTGCGGCCGCGGGCGCCAGCGGAGTCGAGGAAGCCGGCGCGGGTCGCGCCGTCGAGGCGGCCGGATCCCGGCGCTCGAGGTTCAGCACCGCGACCACGACAGCGATGACGACTCCGGTGACCGCCAGCGTCAGCCATCTGGGCCAGGGCCGGCGCGGCGGAGCGGTCCCGCCCACGCCGTCCGCGGAGCTGACATCGAGCCAGTCGATGTCGTCGGCGTAGGCGTCGTCGCGGCCCATGCCTCATTCTGGACCGTCGAGCTTCTAATCGGGTGACGATTGCGGATCGATCGACGGCACTCGAAGCGGGAATCGTCTGGTCGGACTTGCTAGGCGATAGTTGGACTTGCCGGGCAATTGTTGAACTTGCCGGGCAAACACCGTCCCTGGCAGCTGCGGGGGACTACTGTTCGGGCGCACCCCTCGCGTGTCCATGCTCGCAACATCTTTCGTCGGCAGGATGCCTGTTGGGCTGCAGGGCAAGGAAGGCGGCGGACATGAGGCGTCAGCGAGTGACCTGCAGGGTGGCGCTGGTGGTGGGTGTCAGCGCCGTGGTCGTCGGGATAGGAGCCGCTTCGGCGGGCGCTGTGCTGGTGGTCGAAGGTCCGGCCGCCCTCGTGACGGCAGCTGTCTCGAGGCCGGTCCATGCGGCGTTGGTGTCCACGAGTGTTCCGGCGTCGGGTGCGCAGGCCCTGTTCAACTCGATGACCGAGGCGCAGCGGATCGGCCAGCTGTTCATGGTCGGAGCCGCCGCGACCGGCCCGAGCGCTGCGGCGCTGTCGGCGATCAGCGACCACCACGTCGGCAATGTGATCCTCACCGGGCGCAGCTCGCTCGGCGTCGCCGCCACCCGCGCGATCGCCAACCGCTTGCAGGCCCGCGCCACGTCCTCGGCCACCCGCGGCGTTCCGCTGTTCGTCAGCTCCGATCAGGAGGGCGGCTACGTCCAGGTGCTGTCGGGCGCCGGGTTCTCCACCATTGCGCAGGCGCTGACGCAGGGCGGCTGGTCCACCGCGACGCTGCAGTCCGCCGCCCGGCAGTGGGGCGGCCAACTCGCGGCGGCCGGCGTGAACATGAACCTGGCGCCGGTGACGGACACGGTGCCGGTCGGTCAGGCCAACCCGCCGATCGGGTACTACAACCGCGAGTACGGCCACACTCCGGAGGTCGTCGGCCCGCACGGCGCGGCGGTGGTCCGGGGAATGGCGCTGGCCGGCGTCACCACCACGGTCAAACACTTCCCGGGCCTCGGCCGGGTCGATGGGAACACCGATACCACCGCCGGCGTCACCGACTACGTCACCACCCCCGATGACGCCTACCTGGCGCCGTTCCGGGCCGGGATACAGGCGGGCGCGGCCTTCACGATGATGTCCTCGGCCTACTACCAGCTGATCGATCCGGATCGCCCGGCCGCGTTCTCCCCCGCCATCATCGGCGGAATCCTGCGCGGGCAGCTGGGGTTCCGGGGCGTGGTGATCAGCGACGACCTAGGACGGGCCGCGCAGGTCGCGGCGTGGTCCCCCGGCGAGCGCGCCGTCAAGTTCCTCGATGCCGGCGGGGACATGGTGCTGACCGTCGATGCCGGCCTGATCCCGGTCATGGTCAACGCGGTGTCGGCCCGAGCCGCGAGCAGCCCCTCCTTCCGGGCCAAGGTCGACGCGGCAGCGTTGCTGGTGCTGAAGACCAAGCAGGCACGCGGGCTGCTCTCTGAGGTGGCGGCTGCTGTCAGCGACGCCGATTTCAACGGGGACGGGCGCGCTGACCTTGCCGTCTGGCGGCCGTCGAGCGGTGTGTGGTTCGTGCGCGGCTTCCCGGCGGTGCCGTGGGGCAATACCGGCGACATTCCGGTGCCTGGTGACTACAACGGCGACGGGCGGGCCGACCTGGCGGTCTGGCGGCCCTCGACGGGGACCTGGTTCGTGCGCGGGATGCCGGCGGTGGTGTGGGGGCGGGCCGGGGACTTCCCGGTGCCCGGTGACTACAACGGCGACGGCCGGGTGGATCTCGCCGTCTGGCGGCCCTCGACGGGGACCTGGTACGTGCGGGGCATGCCGACCGTCCAATGGGGAACCAGCATCGCCATCCCGGTGCCCGGTGACTACAACGGCGACGGCCGGGTGGATCTCGCTGTGTGGCGACCCGCCACCGGCGCCTGGTACGTCCGTGGCCTGCCCGCCGTGTCGTGGGGCCGAACCGGGGACGTCCCGGTGCCCGCGGATTACAACCGGGATGGCGGCGCTGACCTTGCCGTCTGGCGTCCGTCGACCGGCGCCTGGTACGTCCGCGGCCTGCCGACCGTGGTGTGGGGACGGACCGGCGACCTGCCGGTGCCGGGCGACTACGACGGCGACGGCTTCACCGACCGCGCAGTCTGGCGGGCCGCGACGGGCACCTGGTACGTCCGCGCCTGGGAGACCGTCCAGTGGGGGCTGCCGGGCGATATCCCGCTCTGACTGGAGCAGCTGGGCCGTTGAGAAGACGAATTACGCGGGCCGGGCCGCAGCAAGCACCGGCGAGTGGTGGCAGCACGTCGAGGTCTCATGGTGGGCCCGCCGGGCGAGCGGAACCAGCAGGCACTGCCCCACCAGCGCCACCGCGTGATCCAGCGCGGCCTCGCACCGCGCACGCAGGGTGGGATGGTTGCGCAGTCGCCACAAGATCTCGGCATCGTGCCAGGCCGCCTGGCGTGCTGCGGCGATGCTCCAGCGGTTGAACCGGTCGTCCTTGGTCCCGAGCGCATCGTCCATGTGCTGCAGCAGGTCGTTCTCGTACGAGCGGCGCATGTCCGGCTCGAGCGCGCCGAGTAGGTCGTTCACTCGGTTGAAGTCGGCGGCCAGCGTCGGGTCGCGCGGGTCTGCGTCGAGCGCGGTGAACGTTTCGCCGAGCGCCAGGACGAGATCGTGATTGATGTGTGCGTTCATGCCGGCCAGCGCGAACTGCAACGGAACTTGGTGAGGCGAGCGCCTCAGCCGCCACAAGACGTCCCAGCATCGCGGCAGCGAGGCGCCGGTGGCCGACCGGTTGTAGGCATCGAAATAGCGGTTGACGAAACTGAGGTCGAGCTGGTCGATGAAGGCCGGGTTCGTGAAGTACCCGGTGAGGGTAGCCTCGTGGATCGCCTTGATAACGCTGAGGTACATCGTGTTGAACGGCGACATGCCATCGTCCGGAGCCAGCCATGAGGTCAGCGAGTCGATGCGTTCGATGGCTTCATCCACTGACGCGACGGGTGTTTTGCCGAAGGCGTAAGTCAGATCAGTGTTCATGTGGTCTCCACAGAAGGTGCGACACGGACGGGGCACTGTGGCCGGAATGCAGCAAGAACAGCAGGCAGGGAAGGCATCAGTCGGATC
>NZ_DASVSG010000042.1:0-35674 GCF_036388195.1 Jatrophihabitans sp.
GGGCCGGCAGGCGATCCGGATCGGCATGTACGGGTTGGTGCCCAGCCCCGCGCAGACGTTGAACCACATCCGGTCGTCCCAACGGTGCAGCCAACGGGCCCGGCGCACGTCGATGCCGCAGTTGGTGACGATCGCGGGCCCGAACGGCACCCGGATCTGGCCGCCGTGGGTGTGCCCGGCCAGCACCAGGTCATAACCGTCGCCGGCGAACGAGTCCAGCATCGCCGGCTCGGGGGAGTGGGTGACCCCGATCCGCACCACGGCGGCCGGGTCAGCCGGCCCGGCGATCCGGTCGTACCGGGCTCGCCGCAGGTGCGGGTCGTCGGTGCCGGCCACGGCCACCGGCAGGCCGGCCACCTGCACCGTCATCCGGACGTGGGTCAGGTCGAGCCAGCCCCGCAGCGCCATCGCCGCCGCCAACTGGTCCCAGGGCATCCGCCGCCGGCCCTGCAGGTTGCCGACCTTGTTCGGCAGGAAGTACCTGGCGGGGTTCTTCAGCTGCGGCACGTAGTAGTCGTTGTTGCCGGGCACGAACGCGCCCGGGAAGTCGAACAGCGGCCCCAGCGCCCGCAGGACCGCAGGAATGCCCTCAGGGTCGGAGTTGGTGTCGCCGGTGTTGACCACGAAGTCCGGCTGCAACCTGGCCAGCTGCGCCACCCAGGCCTGCTTGCGCTGCTGCGCCGCCGTCAGGTGCAGGTCGGAGATGTGCAGCACCCGCAGCGCGGGGCTCCCCGGATCGAGCACCGGCGCCGCGAACCGGCGCAGCGTGAACAGGTTGCGCTCGACCAGCCCGCCGTAGCCGGCGGTCGCGGCGCCGGCCACCACGGTGGCGACGAGGCTGCGGCGCAATGCGGACATGCCGATCAGCCTACGGGCGAGCCGCAACTAGCCTTACGGACATGACCCAGCTCAAGGCACAGCTGAAATCCGACCTCACCGCGGCGATGAAGACCCGTGACGAGCTCAGCACCGCGACCCTGCGCATGCTGCTGACCGCCGTCAGCACCGAGGAGGTCTCCGGCTCCAGCGCTCGCGAGCTCTCCGACGAGGAGGTGCTGAAGGTGATCGGCCGGGAGGCCAAGAAGCGCCGCGAGGCTGCCGAGGCGTTCGGAGCGGCCGGGCGCGCCGAGCAGGCCAGCCGCGAGCTCGACGAGCAGGCGGTACTGAACCGCTACCTGCCGAGCCAGCTCTCCGACGCCGAGCTGTCCGCGCTGGTGGCCGATGCGGTGCGGGAGTCCGGCGCTGCCGAGCCACGCCAGATGGGGCTGGTGATGAAGCTGCTGACCCCGCGCGTGGCGGGCCGGGCCGACGGCAAGCGGGTGTCGGACGAGGTGCGCCGCCAGCTCACCTCCTGACCCGCAGGCAGGAGCGTCAGCGCGGCTTGGTGGGCTTGTTGCTCGGCTTGGGCTTGCTGGCAGTCTGGCTCGGCGGCGAGCTGGGCTGGGGCGCCGACGAGGTGGGCTCCGGCGAGTTGCTCCGAGTGTTCGAAGCCGGTGGGCTCCAGGGTCGCGGCACGTAGGTGTACACCGGCGGCACGTAGACATCCGGTGCCACCCCGGTGGAGATGCAGAGCGAGATCGTGGCGCCCGGCTCGGCGATCTTGGGCGAGTAGAACGCCACGTCGCCCGGCTGCTCCCGGCTGCCGCACGGCACCGGCAGCGGCTTGCCGACGAAGCCCTGCGACGCCAGGTACCTGATCGCGTCGCCCTGGCTCATCCCGGTGACCGACGGAACCGGGTTGCCCGGCGTCGACTCCACCGTCGGCCACTCCCAGTCCTTGTCCAACAGGGTGGAGCCGTAGGCCAACTTCCAGAATTTCGACGTCGCCGCGCCGAAGGTGTCGGTGCCGTCGTTGTTCTCGGTGATGCCGGGCACCCCGGAGATCCGCCGGGTCGGACGCTCCGGATTCACCAGGGCAGCCGTGGACACCAGGTCGGGCGTGATCCCGACGAACCACAGCGCCGAGTTGCCCTCGTCGTCGACGATCTTCTTCTTCACCGGGTCGTACTTGCTGCTGTTGTTGGTGCCGGTCTTGCCCGCCACCTCGCTGCCGCCGTCGGCGTACCAGTCGTAGAAGAACCGGCTCGCGGTGCCGTAGCTGCTCTTGGTGTCATTGGTCATGATGTTGACCAGCGTGCGGGCCACGTAGGGGGTGAACTGCCGGCTGCACCCGGGGCGGGCCTTGAGCGGGACCGGCTTGCCGGTGCTGTCGATGACCGACTTGACCGGCGTCGGCGGGCAGAACACCCCGTCGTTGGCCAGCGCCCCGAACGCCCCGGTCAGCTCCAGCACCGACGTCGAGTCCTGGCCCAGGGTGAAGGTGGGCTGGCGGCTGCCGATGATCGACTGGGCGATGGTCCGGCCGGTCGGCTTGCCGTCGGAGTCCACCTGCGGGCCGTTGAGGTAGTTCATGCCCAGGCCCGTGGCGGTGTTGACGATCGGCGATATGTCGCAGCCGAAGAGCTGGTCCTCCATCGCCACGAAGTAGGTGTTGGACGAGGCCGGCAGCGCGCGGTCCAGCGCCATCGTGGAGGGGTAGCTCGCCGCGTTGTGCGCGACGTAGGGCTTGTTGTCGTCCTGCAGCGGGCAGTTCTTGGTCTTCCACTCGTTGTTGGAGGTGGTCAGCGTGTAGCTGGGCGGCACGCCGGCCTTGAGCGCGGCGAGCGCGGTGAAGTACTTGTACGTCGAGCCGGCGCCGGCGTAGGCCTTGGTGAACAGCTTGTCCACCGAGTAGCCGCTGTTGCCCTTCTTCACGCCGTACCGGACGTCGCTGATCATCGAGGTGACCGCGCCCGTGCTGGGCTCGATCGACGGCATCGCCAGCAGGTAGCCGCGGCCGCGCGCCGGGTCCAGACCGCTCTTCTTCCAGATCGCGTCCTGGCCCCGGTTCTGCAGCTGGACGTCCAGGGTGGTGACGATCTTGAGACCGCTGGTGTTCACCTTCAACTCGGTCAGGCCACCGACCCTGGACAGCCAGTCGGTGACGTAGTCGCAGAAGAAGCCGGCGTTCTTGATCGCGGGGTTGGCGAACGAGCAGCCGCGCGGCACCGGCGCCTTCGGCGCCAGCCGAAGCGGGCTCGCCTTCGCCCGGATCGCCTCGGCCTCGGAGATGTAGCCCTCGCTGGCCATGTTTCGGATGACCAGGTCGCGCCGGTCCCGGGCCGCCTGCGGGTGGTAGAACGGGTCCAGGTCGGTGGGCGCCTTGACCAGGCCCACCAGGAGGGCGGCCTGCGGCACGGTCAGCTTGCCGACGTCGACGCCGAAGAAGGTCTGCGCGGCGGTCGCGATGCCGTAGGAGTTCTCGCCGAACGAGGCGATGTTGAGGTACTTCTCCAGGATCTCGGGCTTGGTGCTCTCTTGCTCGATCTTCAACGCGCACTGGGCGTCGAGGATCTTGCGGTCGATGTTCTGGTCGATCGCGGCAGCCCGGTCGGCGTCGGTCGTCGCCTGGTAGTAGCGCACCTGCTTGACGTACTGCTCGGTCAGCGTCGACGCGCCCTGGGTGTCACCGTTGGTGGTCTTCAGCGCGCCGCGGACCAACCCGCGCATGTCTACTCCGTGGTGGGAGTAGAAACGCCGGTCCTCAGTCGAGATGAGAGCATTTGTCACGGCTTTCGGAATCCGCGACAGCGGCACGACCTGACGGTTCTGGTCGAACAGCGTGGCGATCACGGTCTTGCCGTCATTGGCGTAGATGGTGGTGCGCTGCTGCACCGGCTCTTCGGTGAGGTTGCACTGGGTGCCGAGGAACTTGTCGGAGCCGGCCTTGGCGGCCAGTCCCAGCCCGCCGATGTAGGGCAGCAGGAAACCCGCCGCGAGTACGCCGACGACGACCAGGAGCGCTATCAACCTGCCCAGTTTCGACAGGACTACCAGCCCGGATGCTCGTGCCATGAGGGCTAAGCCTACGCGAGCCAGGAATGAGGTCCGGTTTTTCCATCCTTAGCAGTGTTTAGGTTGGCTGGAACACTGCCGATTGTCTTCTCAAGGCGGCTGTTGATCACTGGCGGTGGCCTATCCATTACATCGTGACATTGCGCTTTTACCAGTACTCACTGGGAAAAGCTGCAACTTCATATCAGACTCTTGCCCAATCGGTTGGTGATCACCTACCGTCCGGGGTGAAGTCGACATCTTGTTCGTGTGAAGTTTTAGAGCGGGGTATGCATGAGCGCATCGCGTTTGACCGAGCGGCCCAGGGTCACCGGCGATCCGGACTGGGCATCGCGCGGGGCTTGCCGAGATGTCGACCCGGAAACGCTGTTCGTCGTCGGCGCCGCGCAACACAAGGCCAAGACGATCTGCATGGGTTGCCCGGTACGGGTGGACTGCCTCGCCGACGCCCTGGACAGCAGGGCCGAGTTCGGCGTCTGGGGCGGGATGACCGAGCGCGAACGCCGCACCCTGCTGCGCCGCCGGCCCGATGTCGGCTCGTGGCGGGCGTTCTTCCAGTCGGTGCAGCGATCCGGGGACTTCGGCGCGATCCCGCCGGTCGCCATGCGGGTCCGCTAGCGACCTGCCGTTCCCCTGGGTCCGACGCCCTAGTCCGGCGTCCCGGCCAGCGCGTTGCCGATGGCCCGCAGGCTCTGGAGGTCGTGCACGTCGGTGGGCAGCGCGGGCACCTGCTGCTGAGCCACCGCAGGATGCGCCGCGCCGAACCGCGACACCATCGACCGGTCGTGCCGGGCCGCTTCCGCCGTCTCGGCATGGGCCAGCAACGCCGTCGCCGTCAGGCGCACCGCCGCGCTCTGGTCGGGCAACTCGGCCAGCCGCTCGGCCGCCTCGGCCGCCCGCGCCGCGCTCAGCGGCACCCCGGTGACCCGCATCCGGTTGAGCACCAGGCCCGCCAGCGGCATCTGCTCCTGCTGCAGCCGCTCGACGAAGAAGGACGCCTCGCGCAGGGCGTCCGGCTCCGGCGAGGACACCACGATGAAAGCGGTGCCAGGAGCCTTGAGCAATCGGTAGGTCTGCTCGGCCCGTTCCCGGAAGCCGCCGAACATCGTCTCCAGCGAGGACACGAACGCCGAGACATTGAGCAGCAGGTCGTTGCCCAGAATCTTGTTGAGCACCTTGGTGAACATCGAGAACGACGCCGACACCATCTTCAGATAGGCCTTGCCACCGGCCCGGGCAGGCGCGGTGAGCAGCCTGATCATCCGGCCGTCCAGGAACCGTCCCAGCCGTTGTGGCGCATCCAGGAAGTCCAGCGCCGAGCGCGAGGGCGGGGTGTCGACCACGATCAGGTCCCAGTCCCCGTGCTCGACGAGCTGGGCCCGCAGCTGGGAGAGCTTCTCCATGGCCATGTATTCCTGGGTGCCGGCGAAGGAGGCCGACAGCGACTGGTAGAAGGGATTGGCGAAGATCTGCTCCGCCTTGGCGGCGGTGGTGTTCGCGCTGACGACCTCGTCGAAGGTGCGCTTCATGTCCAGCATCATGGCCAGCAGCGCGCCGCCGGAGCCGCCTGAACCGCTTGAGCTGCCGATGCCGGCCACCAGCCGCGGGGTGTTGTCGAGCTCGGTCAGCCCCAGCGCCTGCGCCAGCCGGCGGGCCGGGTCGATGGTCAGCACGACCACCCGGCGGCCCTGCTCGGCAGCGCGCAATGCCAGCGCGGCGGCCGTGGTGGTCTTGCCCACCCCGCCGCTGCCGCAGGTCACCAGCACCTTCAGGTCCGGGTCCTTGAGCAGCGTGTCGATGTCGAGCACCGGCGCCCCGGCGCGCGGGCTCATGCCGCCCACGCCGGGACGTCGAGGGCGTCGGCGAGCTCGAACAGGCTGCCCAGGTCCAGCGGCGGTGGCAGCTCCGGCAGCCGGATGATCGGCACGCCGGCCTGCTCCAGATCCGCTTCGGCGCGGGCCTGGACGTCCTGGCGCCGGCCGTAGTCGCGAACCTCATCGGCCAGCGCCGGAGCCAGCGCGGGGTCCAGGCCCGCTGCCGTCAGCCCCCGCGCCAGCAGCGCCGGGTTGGGCCGGCCAGCCGACACCCACGCCGGCCGGGTCCGGTTCACCAGCAGCCGGCCCAGCCGGTAGCCGGCCGCCCTCAGCTCGGCCGCCGCGTCCAGGGTCTCCTGCACCGGCATCTCCTCCGGCAACGTCACGATGTGCACCCGGGTCAGGTCCGAGTGCAGCAGGTCGATCACGCCCTGGCTCTGCCGGTGGATCGGGCCCACCTTGGCAAGCCCGGCTACCTCGTTCGTGACCTGCAGGAACTGGGTGATCCGGCCGGTGGGCGGCGCGTCCAGCACCACCGCGTCCAGGCTCGGCCGGCCGGTGCGGTCGGTGCGGGTCACCGCCTCCTTCACCTTGCCGGTGAGCAGCACGTCGCGCAGGCCAGGCGCGATGGTGGTCACGAAGTCGATGGCGCCCATCTTGCGCAGGATCGAACCGGCCCGCTTGATCGAATAGAACATCTCCAGGTACTCCAGCATCGCGGCCTCGGCATCGACCGCCAGGCCGGCGACCTCGCCCCCGCCGGCCACGGCCAGCCGGGTCTCGGCGTAGGGCAGCGGTGGCGTGTCGAACAGCTGCGCCAGGCCCTGCCGGCCCTCGACCTCCACCAGCAGCACCCGCTGGGCCTGGCTGGCCAGCGCCAGCGCCAGCGCGCCGGCGACCGTGGTCTTGCCGGTGCCGCCCTTGCCGGTCACGATGTGCAGGCGGGGCGTTCGGTCAGCGGTAGCCACAAACCCAGCCTACAAACCTCGAGAGGGTAGGTTGCGCGCTATGAACTCCACCGCATCGCAGCGGCTGGCCGAGCTGGGGATCGAGCTCCCGGCGGTCGTCGCCCCACTGGCCAGCTACGTCCCGGCGGTCCGCACCGGCCAGCTCGTGTACACCTCCGGCCAGCTGCCCATGGTCGACGGCGCGCTGCCGGCTGCCGGCAAGGTCGGCGCCGAGGTGCTGCCCGAGGACGCCACGCACTTCGCCCGGGTCTGCGCCCTGAACGCCCTCGCCGCCGTGCATGCCCTGGTCGGCATCGATTCCGTCGTCCGGGTGGTGAAGGTGGTCGGTTTCGTGGCCTCCAGTCCCGGCTTCACCGGCCAGCCGGCTGTCGTCAACGGCGCGTCGAACCTGCTGGGCGAGGTGTTCGGCGACGCCGGCGCGCACGCCCGCTCCGCGGTCGGGGTGGCGGTGCTGCCCATGGACGCGCCGGTCGAGGTCGAGCTGATCGTCGAGGTTCGCTAGCCGTGACGGGACCGGGCAGCACCCGGCCCGCCGTACGTGAGGCCACCACCGTGCTGCTGCTGCGGGACGGCCCGGACGGGCTGCAGACCTGGCTGCTGCGCCGGGTGCCGAAGATGGCCTTCGCGCCGGGCATGTCGGTGTTTCCCGGCGGCGGGGTCGATCCGGTCGATGCCAGCGGGCCGGTCCCGGCCACCGTCGAGGCGGTCGCCGAGCAGTTCAGCACCACCGTCGAGCATGCCGCGGTGTTGATGCGGGCAGCCGCCCGGGAGCTGCTGGAGGAGACCGGCGTGCCGTTGCCGCTGGAGACGCTGCGGCCCTGGGCGCGCTGGATCACCCCCGAGGCCGAGCCGCGCCGGTATGACACCTACTTCTTCGTGGCCGCGGTGCCGGCCGAGGCGACGGCCGCCGCGCTCACCGGCGAGGCCTCCCACGCCGACTGGATCTCCCCCGCCGAGGCGCTGGCCGAGTACGAGCGCGACGAGCGGCCGATGCTGCCGCCCACCGTGGTGGGCCTGCGCGAGCTCGCCGCCATGCCGACCGCGGCGGCGGTGCTGGAGTCGGCCGCGGCCCGGGTGGTGCGGCCGATCCAGCCGACCTTCCGCAAGGACGGATCGGGCACCTGGTGCGCCGACCTCGGCGACGGCCGGCTGCTGCCGCTGCCGGCCTCGTTCCGCAGCGCATCGGGAAGGCAGCTGTCATGACCCTCGCGTACGAACAGCTTCGCCAGGTGACCCCGCTGGCCGGGGTGGTGCTGGCCGCCAACCCGTCCGTGATGACCCTGGACGGCACCAACACCTGGCTGCTGCGCGACGACCCGAGCCGGCGGCAGGCCGTCGTGGTGGATCCGGGGCCGGACGAGGAGGCCCATCTGGCCAGCGTCCTCGATGCTGCCGGCTCGGTGCCGCTGATCCTGCTCACCCATGGCCATCCCGACCATTCCGAAGGCGTCCAGCGGCTGCACGAGCTCACCGGGGCGCCGGTGCTGGCGCTGGACCCGGCGCACCGCTACGGCTCGCAAGGGGTCGGCGAAGGAGCCGTCCTCGACGCGGCCGGGGTGCGGATCGAGGTGTGGGCCACTCCGGGCCACACCACCGATTCGCTGTGCTTCCTGCTCTCCGGCGAGCCGGGGGAGGGCGGGCCGGCCGCGGTGCTGACCGGCGACACCATCCTCGGCCGGGGCAGCACGGTGGTGGCCCATCCGGACGGCGTGCTGGCCGACTACCTGACCTCGCTGCGCCGGCTGGCCAGCCTGGAGGGGGTCGCGGCGCTGCCCGGCCACGGCCCGGAGCTGACGGACGCGGGTGAGGCCGCCCGGGGTTACCTCGCGCACCGGGAGCAGCGGCTGGACCAGGTCCGCCAGGCGCTGGCCGACGGCGGGCCGGACCTGAGCGCGATGGACGTGGTGCGACGGGTGTATGCCGACGTCGACCGGTCGCTGTGGCCGGCCGCGGAGTGGTCCGTCCAGGCGCAGCTGGCCTACTTGCGGGGCGAAGCCGCGTCCTGAGCGTGGCTCGTCAGCGGACGCGGCTCGTCAGCGGGCGCGGCTCGTCAGCGAACGTGGCTCGTCAGCGGTCAGGCGGGACGGCAGGGATGAGCGGGGTTCAGCGGGCGCGGCGGGCCAGCCGCTCGCGGTCGAGGATGACCACGCTCTTGCCCTCCAGCCGCAACCAGCCGCGCTGGGCGAAGTCGGCCAGCGCCTTGTTCACGGTCTCCCTGGACGCGCCGACCAGCTGGGCCAGCTCCTCCTGGGTGAGGTCGTGGGTGACCCGCAGCTGGCCGCCGTCCACCGAGCCGAACCGCTGCGCCAGCTGGAGCAACTGCTTGGCGACCCGGCCCGGAACGTCGACGAAGATCAGGTCGGCGAGCATGGTGTTGGTCCGGCGCAGCCGGCGAGCCACCACCCGCAGCAATTGCAGGGCGATCTGGGGACGCTCGGTGATCCAGTCGGTCAGCGCGGCCTTGGGCAACCGGGCCACCCGGGCGTCGGTGACCACCACCGCGGTGGCGGTGCGGGGACCCGGGTCGAACAGCGAGAGCTCGCCGAACTGATCGGCCGGGCCCATCACGGCCACCAGGTTCTCGCGCCCGTCGGAGGACTTGCGGCCGAGCTTCACCTTGCCGGTGAGCACGATGTAGAGGCTGTCACCGGCTTCGCCCTCATTGAAGAGGGTGGTGCCCCGGGGCGCGTCGAAGATCTCGAACTGGCTGCCCAGCGCCTCGACATCCGCCGGATCGACGCCCTGGAACAATCCGGCCCTGCGGAGCACTTCGTCCACGCCAGCTCCTTCTCGTTGCTGCGCGTTCGGCACGCGCCTCCTGGCCGGATTGTAAGGGGTGGCCGCGTTCCGGAGTCCGCGACCCGCGACCTGGGTAGCCGGCTTCGAGGCGCGGCCACCGGCTACTGGCGCCGGACCCGTCGGAGCCGCCGCAGCCGGGCGCGGAATCGCGACATGGCGCTGACCGGGCCTTCCCGGACAAGGGTGTTGAGCTCGTCGGGGTTGGCGTGCTCCAGGAAGTCCTCGACGTCGCGTTCGAGGGCGACCCGGGTGAGCGGCTCCTCGATGCGCTCCATGACGAGCATGAAGATCAGCAGGAGCACCGGAAACAGCAACACCAGAAATCCGATCATCGTGTTGTCATTGTGCCCCAATAAGCTGTCGGACGTGGGAACTACAGCGGCTGCGGCCGAACGCCAGGAATCATCGCTCGCCCTCACCAGGCGGGCACGCCGGATCAACAAGGAGCTGGCCGAGCTCTATCCGAACGCGCACTGCGAGCTGGACTTCAGCAACCCGCTGGAGCTGTCGGTCGCGACCATCCTGTCGGCCCAGTGCACGGACAAGAAGGTCAACGAGGTGACGCCGGCCCTGTTCGCCAAGTATCCCGACGCTGCCGCCTACGCAGGCGCGGTCCGGGAGGAGCTGGAGGAGATGATCCGCCCGACCGGCTTCTTCCGCGCCAAGACCAACACCCTGATCAAGCTCGGCCAGCAGCTCGTCGAGCGCTACGACGGCCAGGTGCCGGCCAGCCTCGAGGAGCTGGTCACGCTGCCCGGCTTCGGCCGCAAGACCGCCAATGTGGTGCTCGGCAACGCCTTCGGAATACCGGGCATCACGATCGACACCCACTTCCTGCGGCTCGCGCAACGCTGGCACTGGACGGTCAGCGACGATCCGGTGAAGATCGAGGCCGAGGTCGCGGCGCTGGTCCCGCGCCAGGAGTGGACGATGCTCTCGCACCGGGTGATCTGGCACGGCCGCCGGATGTGCCACGCCCGCAAGCCGGCGTGCGGCGTCTGCCCGATCTCCCGGCTCTGCCCGTCGGCAGGCATCGGCGAGCGGGACCCGGTGCTGGCGGCCAAACTCGTCAAGAGCCCGTCGCAGGTGGCTCCCGAGCTCACCGGGTGAGCCGGCCGCCTGGCCCCGCGTCCGATGCCGCCCTGACGGCGCCTGACTGGCTGCATCCGATGCTGCGGGCGCTCGGCTCCGCGCAGGCGAGCGAGCTGTCCCGGTTCGCCCCGCCCAGCGATGGCAGCGGCAGGCACTCGGCGGTCCTGATCCTGTTCGCCTCGCCGGGGACAGCCGGCGGTCCTGACAGTGCCGACGTGCTGCTGATCCAGCGCTCGGCCACCATGCGCAGCCACGCCGGCCAGGTCGCCTTCCCCGGCGGGGCCACCGACCCGCAGGACGCCTCGGCCGCCGCCACGGCGCTGCGCGAGGCAGCCGAGGAGGTCGGGCTGCAGCCGGACACCGTGGACGTGCTGGCCGAGCTTCCGGCGCTGTGGCTGCCGCCGTCCGGCTTCGTGGTCACTCCGGTGCTCGGCTACTGGCACAGCCCGCATCCGGTCGGAGTGGTCGATGAGGCCGAGGTCGCCAGCGTGCACCGGGTGCCGTTGAGCGAGTTGCTGCTGCCGGCGAACCGGTTCACAGTGTGGCACCCGTCCGGATATCGGGGGGCCGGCTTCGCGGTGGACGGCCTGTTCGTCTGGGGGTTCACCGCCGGCCTGCTGGACCGGTTGTTGCGCCTGGCCGGTTGGGAGCAGCCGTGGGACCGGGATCGGGTCCGGCAGCTGCCGGAGTAGCGCTGCCACGCTCGGGTTCGCACAGCGAGGCCGGGTACGGTCGCTGGTGTGCCGACGCTCCGACCTGCCTCCATACCCCGCGCCGTCGTGGTGGCGGCGGTGTCGCTGTTGCTGGCCGGCTGCCAGACCGAGTCGGCGATCAATCGCGAGCCACACGTCGGCTCGACCACCGTCGCGGCGACGGCCGGCGTGCAGGACGTGGTGATCACCACCGATCAGCATTACCGGTTCACGCCCACGACCATCACCGTGCATCCCGGCAAGGTCCGGATCACCCTCAAGCACGTCGGCACCGGCGCGCCGCACGACTGGTCGCTGGTGGACTTCCCGGCCGACTACGTGCCGCTGGTCTCGGCGGGACAGACCAAATCGGTGGAATTCACCGCTCCCGCGCCTGGGACGTATAAATTCGTCTGCACCATCCATGTCCCGCAGGGCCAGACGGGCACCCTTGTCGTGCTGCCGACCTGAGCGCTGCCGGGCTGAGTGCTTACCGACCGAGTGCTTACCGACTGAGTGCTTACCGACCTGAGCGCCATCGACCCAAGAGTTACTGAGCGAGGAGGTCCGCGCCAGCGGTGAAGCCGGACCTGCTCGACCTGTTCCTGCTGGTGGTGATGCTCTGCTATGCCGTCGGTGGCTTCCGCAACGGGGCCTTGCTGGGCGGGCTGTCCTTCGCCGGGTTCTTCGGCGGCGCCGCGGGCGGCGCGCAACTGGCCAAGCCGCTGGGCCGGATGCTGGCCGACGGCGCCGCGCAGGTGCCGGTCGCGATCGTCTGCGTGCTGTTCTTCGCGATGCTCGGCCAGCTGATCGCGGTCTGGGTGGGCGGCCGGCTGCGCTCCAAGGTGACCTGGCGTCCGGCCCGCCGGCTGGACCAGGTGGTCGGAGCGCTGTTCTCGGTGCTGGCGGTGCTGCTGGTGGCGTGGATGGTCGCGCTGCCGCTGGCGTTCGCGCCGTTTCCGACGCTGTCGGGGCAGGTGCGCCGCTCGGTGACGATCCGGGCGGTGGACGACACGTTGCCCGACAGCATCCGCAACCTCTACGGCTCGCTGCGCCGGTTCGTCGACCGCAGCGGCTTTCCGCAGGTGTTCGGCGCCCTGCAGCCGACCCGGATCGTGGACGTGCCACCCGCGGACCCGGCCTTGCTGCAGTCGGCGTCGGTTGCCGCGGTCCGGCCTTCGGTGCTGAAGGTGCGCGCGGTGGCGCTGTCCTGTGACCGTGGCATCGAGGGCTCCAGCGTCGTCTACGCCCCGGAACGCGTGCTGACCAACGCCCACGTGGTGGCCGGCGCCAGCCAGGTGAAGGTCGAGACCAGCCGCGGCGCGCTTCCCGCCTACGTCGTCGTGTTCGATCCCGGACGCGACATCGCGGTGCTGTGGGTGCCCGGCCTGACCCTGCGGCCGGTTCCGCTGTCATCGACCGTCGCCACGTCCGGCCAGGACGCCATCGTGCTCGGCTATCCCGAGGACGGTCCGTTCGACGTCCGTCCGGCCCGGATCCGGGACCGGGAGCGGATCTCCGGCCGTGACATCTACGGCGAGATCTCGATCGACCGCGACATCTACACGATCAGGTCGGTGGTCCGGTCCGGCAACTCCGGCGGGCCGCTGATCAGCACTGATGGTTCCATCCTGGGCATCGTGTTCGCGTCCGCGCTGGACTCGGCCGACACCGCTTTCGTGCTGACCGCCGCGGAGGTTGCGGGCGCCGCCGACGCCGGCCGCGACCGCACCCGATCGGTCAGCACCGGGGCCTGTAGCTGACCGTCTTCGGCACGGCGTTTGGCCCACCGGCTCGGTCGGGTTGCCACCGGCTCAGCCGAGTTTGGCCCACCGGATGAGCTCGTCGGACACCCGCTCCGGGCTCTCGTGCTGCGGAAAGTGCCCGACCCCGGCCAGCAGCCGCCACTCGTAGTCGGCCGAGACGTGCCGCGAGGATCCCTGCGCGGTCGCCGGCAGCACGCAGCCGTCGACGCTG
Source organism: Jatrophihabitans sp. (assembly GCF_036388195.1). Classification (GTDB taxonomy): domain Bacteria; phylum Actinomycetota; class Actinomycetes; order Mycobacteriales; family Jatrophihabitantaceae; genus Jatrophihabitans_A. The sequence continues at coordinate 13,237 of NZ_DASVSG010000042.1, forward strand.
CCGTGCAGCTGCAGGACGGGCGTGATGATCGGCCGCTGCATCGAGCGGGCGTAGGCGCGTCCGTCCGGCCGGGGCAGTGAGCGGACCGCCCACCGGAAGAACTCCAGCGAGCAGTACGCCACCGGATGGATCCGCATCGCCTCGGCGTACCGGGCGATGATGCTCGGGTAGCTGGGTGCGCTGCGCCAGCTCGGCCCGGACCAGGTGTCGAACAGCCGCTGGAGATAGGCCGGATCACGGGTGAGCAGCCGCTCGCCGCGGCGGGGGACCTGGAACGTGCCGAGCGCGTAGGCCGAGGCTTTGCGCTGCGCCTTGTTGTACAGCACCGCCTGCCGCAACCGCAGCGGGTGGGCGGCGCCGAGCACCGCGATCCGGCGGACCACCTGCGGGTGCTGGGCGGCCACCGTCCAGGCGAGCAGGCCGCCCACGTCGGTGCCCACGATCACCGCGTCCTGCTCGCCGAGCGCGGTCACCAGCTGGGCGATGTCGGCGGCCATGGTGGTGGCGTCGTAGCCGCGCGGCGGCTTGTCGGACGCCCCGTAGCCACGCAGGTCCACGGCTACCGCGCGGTAACCGGCGTCGGCGAGGTCGATCAGCTGGCGGGACCACGTCCACCAGAAGGTCGGCATCCCGTGCAGCAGCAGCACCAGCGGTCCGGTGCCGGCTTCGACGACATGCAGGGCGATGCCGTTGGCCCGGATGGTCCGGTGCGTCCACGGCCCGTCGATCAGGACGACCGACTCGTCAGGTCTGGTCAAGGGCGGGATCAGGCCCGGTGGCTCGGCTGGTGCGAGGTCGCCTGGCGCAGGGCTGCCACGGTGCTCTTGGTGGTGTCGATGGTCTGCTGCGGCGCCTTGACCCGCTTCACCTTGCGGTAGCCGAGGAACCCGAACAGGCCGGCCAGCAGGAGGAGCAGGATGAAGACGATCAGGTAGGCGACCCAGCGCCACAGGTGCAGCGCCACCAGGCCCTCGGCGAGGGCGATCAGGCCGAAGATGAGGCCGAACACGACCAGCACGGCCGCTGCGGCGAACATGCCCGCGCCGGTGCCGGCGTTCTTGACCGAGTCCTTGATCTCGAGCTTGGCCAGCTCGATCTCGCCGTGCAGCAGGGTGCTGAAGCTGGAGCTCGCCTCGGCTACCAGGGTTCCGATCGATGCCGGCGGCGGCATCTGCGTCGAGGTGTGGTTGACGGTCACCCGCAGCTATCCCTTCTCCTGGCGGCGCCGGCTCCGCACCGTATGGCTGTAACTCGGAGCCGACCTGCCCATGAACCGTTGCTCGGATCAGTTCAGACCCTACCGTGCCTCAGCGGCTGTCTCTTTGGCCTGGCGTTGCCGGCTGTAGGTGCTGGGCGGCTCGCTAGGGTCTGCCCTGTGTCGAGTTATCTGATCACCGGGGTCTCCGGCGGGATCGGCCGGGTGTTGTCTGAGAGGTTGCTCGCTGCCGGACACCAGGTGTTCGGGCTTGCCCGTCCTGGCTCGGATCTGTCCGGGCTGGGACTGGCTGAGGTGGTGACCGCGGACCTGGCTGCGCCGGAGTCGCTGGAGCCGGCGCTGGCGCCGTGGCTGTCTGGCCTGGCCGAGCTGGACGGTGTGGTGCACTGCGCCGGCATCGTGCGGCCGGGCACCCTGGCTGGCTCTTCGCCGGCGGATTTCGAGGAGCAGTTCACAGTCAACGTCACCGCGGCCGCCGAGCTGACCCGGCTGCTGCTGCCGGCGTTGCGGGCCGCGGGTGGCACCGTGGTGTTCGTAAACTCCGGGTCCGGGCTCAACGCACGCTCGCCGATGACCTCCTACGGGGCCTCGAAGTTCGCCTTGCGTGCCTACGCCGAAGGGCTGCGTCAGGAGGAGCCGGGGGTACGGGTTTCTACGATCTATCCCGGTCGTACTGCCACTGGGATGCAGCGCCGGGTTCGGGACGCCGAGTCGGGGGAGTACCGGGAGTCGGACTACCTGCAGCCGTCCACTGTCGCTGGGGTGATCGAGATGATGCTTTTCCTGCCGGCCGACGGGACGATCACGGACCTTGTCGTGCGGCCGGCTGGGCTGCCCGGCCCCGCTTCACCGGACGCCCACCGCTGAGCCGGCTCAGCCTAGTGGGCCCATCGGTCAGCGAAGGCCGAGTCCCAGCCAGTGCGCAAATGTTGCTATCTTGACATCCGCTTCGGCTGTGGCAGACGCCGCGATGTTGACGCGAAGACCTCCGTCGTTATTTCGAGAGCGCAAGGGATCGGTGGCGGCTGTAGGGATCGGTAAGCGGCGCGTCGATCAGACACAACCTGCATCTGAAGGTCGGCCTCCATGGAAGTGCGGCCGCACTTGGTGTACCGTCACGATCGTGATAGCCAGCTCAAAATCACTCAAAGCTGTAACGGCATGAGCTCAATCCGGGCCGGGGACGCCTTTGACCTCATCGAAGAGCTCGAAGATCACAGCGTAGATCTCATCGCGACATCGCCGCCGTACTGGGGGCTCCGTGATTACGGCATGGCACATGACGAGAGCGTGCTTGAACAGTGGCGTTCGACCGGGTGCGAGGACACCCGCGTGCCGCACTACGACTGGTATCGGTCGGCTGGCGGCCGTCTCGGCCGCGAGCCCTTTCCGACCTGGTATGTCGCCCACCTTGTCGAGTTCTTCAACAAAGCACGCCCGGTTCTGAAAGACTCCGCGAGCATGTGGGTTAATCTTGGAGACACCTATTTCGCGCGTTGGGGCAGCATCCGTGACGGGGGTCGGCAAGGCCTCGCGTCGAGTAGAGGACGGCGGCGGACACCTTCGGGCGGGTACTTGCATGACAAGCAACTCCTGATGATTCCAGCCCGGTTCGCAATAGCTATGCAAGACGCGGGCTGGATCCTCCGCAACGACTTGATCTGGGCCAAACCGCAGGTTCTTCCACGTCCGGAGAAAGACCGCCTTCGGCTGTCGCATGAGCACTGGTTTCATTTCGTTTTGAAACAGAAAGCTGGTCGGCCTCAGTACTATTACGACTTGAACAGTTGTGAGCCTGGTGGCCTCGACGTGGTGACCTGTCCGACGGAACCTGGCAGCAGCGGCCATTCAGCCACCTTCCCTTCCCAGTTAATTCGGCCCCGGATCCTAAGCTCATGCCCCCCTTCTGGCGTCTTGCTTGACCCGTTCTGCGGAACAGGCCGCGCGGTCGTCGAGGCTGTCCGAGGCGGACGGACCGGGATCGGATTCGAGTTATGCGAGCCATTCGCTCGCGTCGCCTCCAAAGCTATTAGTGCGGCTGCAAAGTCGAGTAGCACGGGGCAAGACAGCACGGCACTGGCACCGGCTCAGCGACGAAAGAAGGCTGCAAGTGAGTGATGGCCGAAATGCCGCTGCGCTTGACAGCGAGACTCACCGAGTGAGGGAGGTCCTAGAAGGGGCGCGCAAGGGCAAGCGAGACCCTGATGTCGAGCTGTTCCAGATCCTTGCCGAGCTTGAGCTAGGCGATTCAGCAAAAGCGTCAGAGCATCTGACTCGGCTGGTACGCGATGCTGATCAAGATTGAGGCTGATCCAATCGGCCCGCTTGATGTTCTTCATGAGCTGCCGTCGGCTCGCCTCGCGACACTTGAGGGCCTCAACGGCATTGGGAAAACACTAGCTATCCGCCTGCTTCAAGCATGCACTGGTGTGGTTCCATATCCTGCGGGTTCCGCCTCATGGGGCAGTCTCTGCAACGGCCTTGGCCCGATAAGGATTGAGATCACTCAACTAAACGGCGCCCACCAGATCGTGTGGGACGGCGATACAAGGGACTGGCTCGAACCGCGGGATCAGCCGATTCAGTTCCGAGCCATCACGGTCGACGGCGAGCCAGCCGATCTCGACCGTATTCGCCAACTTTTCTCTGTTTACCGTGTTGCCGGTGACGAGGGGATCGTCGAGACGCTCGCCAACCAGGCCGATGCGAACGCACAACTGATTGGCCGCTGGGCACGGCGCGTCGCTACGGGCGATCGAAGCCGGTTGGCCTTCCTTGAGCAGGCAATTCAAGCTGGGGTGAGCGATGTTGGCGAGCATGCGGCGGATCGTCACCGGCGCGCGGCGGCTGTAGTATCCGACGCCGAAGCTAAGTTGCAACACGCGACAGAGCAAGCGGAGCGAGCGCAGCAACGGCGAAATCAACTGCGGCAGGCCGTGGAACTGCGCGATCGCCTCGCAAAACTACAGTCACGGTCGCCCAACCTCGAGCGCCAGCTCGCGATGGTCAACGAGCACATCAGCGAGGTCCGGTTGGCGCACGACCAACTTCAACGCCAGATCGCGGCGCTGGCAGGTCGCGCGGCTGGAGCCGAGTCGTTATCACACGAGCTCGAACTTGCGCGAAAGGCGCTGCAACGGAATCAGGCGAAGCTCTCTCAGGCGCTTTCGACCGCTTCGGCTGCGGCATCGCCCCTCGGTATCGAGCCGTCTGAGTCGGCCGCAAATGACCTCAGGACATCCATCCGAGCGCGTATTGCTGAGCTGATACAGGCGCAGTTAGCACTGGACTCGGTCCCTGCGATGCGGCAGGTGCTAGACACCGTTGCGAACCAGCTTGGTGACGCTGAGCGCAGGGGCCTCGGCGACCAAGTTGCTGTCGACGATCCAGAGACAGGGCTTCAGCTGAATGTGACTGAGACCCGAACAGGAATGCAGACCCGGCGGGCTTATCTCGAAGGTCAACCTCCTCCGCCAGAAGCAGAGCGGGTGGCGACGGAACTTCTGACTGCCCGACGAGACCTTGCGAGTGCAGAGGACCTTCTCACCGTCCTTGATGATGTAAAGCAGTTGTATAGCCGAGTAGGTGCGAACGAAAAACGTGTAGACGCTGCTCTGCAAGCAAGCGATCCGAAGCTTTCACAACAGCTGCAGCGTGTTGAGCGTCAACGCCGAGAACGTGACGAAGAACTTATGCGGTTGGCAGCAGAGCGGGCGGCTCTGACGCAGCAGCTCGGCAGTCTTGGTGAAGGCGCGAGTGCACCCGCGGTATCTGCTCAACTTCGCGCCATTCTGGGCGAAGCCAGCGTGGCGGAAGCAGAGCTGACCATCGAATTTCGCGCTGCCGAAGAATTTGCGCGGAAAACGAAAGATGAACTCGCTGTGGCGCACGAAAAGCTCGCCTCGGCGCGGAAGGATACGGCGCGCGTAGAAGCCGACGTTAGACGTGCGAGCGCAACAGTCTCATCATCTGCTGAGCTTGCGTGGCTCCGCGCAGCCCTGGAGCCGCACGCCGTGCCATCTACCAGCGTGACGATCCGACAGCAAATAGAGTTCCTTGATCGCCTCGCAGCGCGGCTCGATAAGGTGCTTGATCGTCTGGGCGCGCACCGCGCCCAGCTGGCAGCTGTCGAAGCTGCCCTTCGAGGCATCGCACGGCACCTTCGCGGCGATGAGATCCGAGCTGAGCAATATGTTGAGGAACTTCAGCGATGGCTCAGTCGCCGCTTCAGTGAGTGGTTCAACAACGAACGCGTTCGTCATGAACTACTTCCGCTTGCCACCGGTCCAGTTCGGGTAGATCTCGTCGCTGGTGAAGTCCTCTGGTCGGAAGGCGACCAACAGCGCTCCCGTCCGCTGTCCGCCTTCAGTAGCGGAGAGCAGGCCTTCGCCTACACGCGCGCACAACTGGGCGTGCTGGACGACGAGGATCCACGCCCCCTGAATCGACTGATCGCACTGGATGAATTCGGCGCGTTTATCGCCCACGATCGCTTGGCAGGCCTGTTGTCTTACCTGCAGGAGCGTGCAGAGCTCCATCCTGAGGACCAAGTCCTCGTAATCCTTCCTCTTGGCAAGAACTATGCCGAGCTGGCGAAGGCCAGCATCGGCGAAGAGGCATCCCGGCTCCAGTCCTTGGCAGAGGATGTGCGGAAGCGCAGCTACGCCGTGCAGCGGTTGGTCTCATGACAACTGGACCGCCGCCGTCGCCACTCGGGTTGCCAACGCGTTTAGATCGTGCTGCCGTCGATGAGCTCCACGACGCGCTATGGGTATTGTGGCGGAGAACGGTCGGCACCTCGCCGGGCGACTTGCCGAGTGATCTAACGCTGCTTCGTAAGTGGTTTGACCCGGTAGCTCAAGGCCAACGCTTGAGGCGTGAGCTTGCAGATCTAGCGGAAATGCCGGCCGAATGGACCGATCCGGGACCACCGCTGACGCTCTTCGTCAGTTCAATGAAGCGGTTGGTGACTCCTGAAGGTCGATGCGCCCTGGATCTGTTGCAAAGCCTACCGCGGGACCGAACGGCGTACGCACTTGTGGAGGTCGACTTCGTGCCATACGAACGTCAACTCGCCGCGGTTTATAAGGACTGGTCGCGACATCGGCTGCAGTCGGTCATCGACCTTCTAGCCGGTACAACCAAGCCACTTCAAATCGCCGCGGCTGGCGTAGTCATCGCCTTGTTGGTCAACCGTTGCACCTCGGAAGACCGTGCATTGACCCGATTCGCCGCTGGCACCGCACGAGACGTCGTCGATGCGGCGTTCTTCAAGGCGGTGACCTCCTTCGCTACCGCGCTGGCTCCAGCGCGACGTGGCAACCCGGAAAACGCCAAACTGGTTAGTGGATGGATGCTTTACGAAGCGCGTCGCAGGCTCGGCGATGGGCTTATGGTGGTCGACACGCGCGGTGGAGAGGATGGAAAGGTCTGGATTGAGGCTGACGCTGTCGACCACGTCATCGAGGTCATCGCTAGAGATCTGGCCCGTGGGCACCGAGTCCGAGTGACCCCGGCGAACTTTGCGGCTGCCTTCGATGCGCTGGTTGACGCTCTACGCTCAGAGCTCCAAGGTTTAGCGTCGTTCGGGCTCGGTAACGAGCGCCCGCTGGACACAAAGCGATTGAAGCAGCGACTTATCGATAGTCTCCAGAAGCAGCTCGTAGAGTCGTGAGCGAGTTCGTCGCCCCCCTCGACCTCGGAGCTGAGGTGGCCCGCGTACACGCTAAGAGTGCAAGCGGGACCATTACGGTCGTGGCGGTCGTCGTTGACGAGCTCGAAAGCGCGCTTACCGTTCTTAGGGCTGTTTGTGACCTAACAGACGGTGTCCTGCTTGATGCCGATGACCTCGCATTGACAACCGCCGTTAATGGCACGACGGATCCGGTTATCCGCGCCGCTGTTGTAACCGCTCTTGGATCTGGCGCATCGCTCAGCCGTCACGTCGTGCTCGTCAACAAGGGGGGCGGCCAGATTGATGCGGAGTTCCGGAACCCCCCTACTGGAGCATCTCCTAGCCCCGGTGAGAGAACCGTTTTAGCACTCGCACGTGCGGTAGTGCACCGAGACTTAGATGATCACGAGTTCGCAGTTATCGCGTACCGTGACAGCGTCATCGACCTGCAGTTTCGGGAAGCTATCTGGAATCTCGGCGTTAAGCAGCTTGCTGGCATGCCACATCGCACGCTTCGTACGGTGGTCTTCGTCGCCGAGTCGGCGATTGATATCGGATTGCACTGCGATACGGAGTTTGGGTTCAGGTTTGCCTTGGAGAAGTCGCGCATGCTCAAACGATCAGGCCGCGACAACTTGAACCACTGGGCAGCCAAGCTTGCGGCTGAGCGCGAACCCATTGTTCTGTTTCTCGGTGCCGGCTTTGCTGCATCGTCACGTCTTCCCCTCGGAAACTCGCTGCGCGACTCCGCAATCCGACGCCTCCTTGGAATTAGCGTGACGGATCCATTGGCGTCCCAGCAACTTGCTGATCGATTCTTCGACTGGATCGATGCGAAGGACGACTGGCTTACCCCAACAGAGAAAGCACTCAACAAGGATAAGTTCACGCAGGCGCTCACACTTGAGCAGGTAATCCGGGCTGAAGCCCGCACTTACGAAGACCTGCCAACGCTAGCCGAATTTAAGAGTCACCACGATAAGGTTATAGGGTCGCCTGGCTCCGCAGTCCTGGACCTTGCAGATATCTTGAGAAATGTGACCGGTCAGCGGCTTATTCTCGTCGAGGTTAACTTTGATCTGCTTGTCGAGCGGCACAGTCCTCACCCATTAAAAGTATTCGCTTCAGATGACGATTTCAAAAGCGCGAAAGACTATCTCGCTGCATATCTAGGCGGTACCGAGGCAGCCATACCGCTACTCAAACTTCACGGGTCGATCGATCAGCTTGATACGTGCATAGTAAGCGCTGATCAGACGGCGATCGGCTTGCCTTCGGGAAAATTAGATGCGATTAGAGCCCTGTTGCCGACTGACGAACGGCGGCGACGGTGGGTCTATATCGGGGCAAGTATGCGCGATCATGATCTTCTCCGAGTGTTTCGAGACTCAGACTTCGCAAGCCGAACGGACGAAGTATGGGTGGCGCCATATCTGGCCGATACCGTCGAGGAGTACGCACACGACCGCCTCGCTTTCTGGAGGAATCGCGAGCTTCGAACGATCGATGACCGGCTCATCACCGTTACGGCGGACGCGTTCTTTGGTGCTCTTCGCCAAGCCTGGCCCACTCCGTGAGGCACACCAGCGAATCTAGGTGGTGTGATTATACAATCAACCTTCGGGGGAACGGTCCTATGAAATGGCTAGGCTGTGGGACCCGCACCTTTATTTAAACGTGGGAAAGCTGGTCAATAGGCGCGGCTGCTCGTAGAACTGGTGCGGACTCACCCGCGCAAGCCACGAACCGCATCGACTCCACGCACCACGTCGCCTCGCGCATAGGCAGCATCCGCCTCGCGGATGTCGGCCAGTGCTTCAGCGTCGTTCAGCACGTCCACTGCCTCGTCCCACTGAGGTGGGTCGTCGGGGGTGATCACACATCTCAGTCCTCGGCGGCCTTCCCGCCCTTAGCGGCGAGCCCCTCCGAGATCAGGTCCATCACCGTCGAATCCGCCAGCGTGGTGACGTCCCCGATCGAGCGATGCTCAGCGACGTCGCGCAGCAGCCGTCGCATGATCTTGCCGGACCGGGTCTTGGGAAGCTCGGCCACCACCAGGATCTGCCGGGGCTTGGCGATCGCGCCGATCTCCTTGGCCACGTGGTTGCGCAGCTCGGTGACCATCTCGGCCCCTCCGTCAGCGGCCGACCCGCGCAGGATCACGAAGGCGACGATGGCCTGGCCGGTGGTCGGGTCGGTGGCGCCGACCACCGCGGCCTCGGCGACCGAGGGGTGTGACACCAGCGCCGACTCGACCTCGGTGGTCGAGATTCGGTGGCCCGAGATGTTCATCACGTCATCGACGCGGCCCAGCAGCCACAGGTCGCCGTCGTCATCCTTCTTCGCGCCGTCCCCGGCGAAGTAGTAGCCCTGCTCGGCGAACCGTGACCAGTAGGTGTCGCGGTAGCGGTCGTCGTCGCCCCAGATGCCGCGCAGCATGGACGGCCACGGCTGGGTCAGCACCAGCAGCCCGCCACCGCCGTTGGGCACCGGCTGGCCCTGGTCATCGACCACATCGGCCTCGACGCCGGGCAGCGCCCGCATCGCCGAGCCCGGCTTCGCGGCGGTGACCCCGGGCAGCGGGCTGATCATGATCGCGCCGGTCTCGGTCTGCCACCAGGTGTCCACCACCGGCGCCCGGTCCCCACCGATCACCCGCCGGTACCACATCCAGGCCTCGGGGTTGATCGGCTCACCCACCGATCCGAGCACCCGCAGCGAGGACAGGTCGAACTTCGACGGGAACTCCTCGCCCCACTTCATGAACGTCCGGATCGCGGTGGGCGCGGTGTAGAGGATGGTGACCCGGTACTTCTCGATGAGCTCCCAGAACCGGCCCTTGTGCGGGGTGTCCGGGGTGCCCTCGTAGATCACCTGGGTGGCGCCGTTGGCCAGCGGGCCGTAGACGATGTAGGAGTGCCCGGTGACCCAGCCGATGTCGGCGGTGCACCAGTAGATGTCGGTGTCGGCATGCAGGTCGAACGCGGCATGGTGGGTGTAGGCCGTCTGGGTCAGGTAGCCGCCGGTGGTGTGCAGGATCCCTTTCGGCTTCCCGGTGGTTCCCGAGGTATAGAGGATGTAGAGCGGTGTCTCGGAGTCGAAGAATTCCGGCTGGTGCTGCTCGGGCTGCCTGGCCACCGCCTCGTCCCACCACAGGTCGCGGCCCTCGGTCATCTCGATGTCGTTGCCGCCGCGCTTGACCACCAGCACATGCCGGACCGGTGAGGTGTCGCCCTCGAACTTGGCCAGCGCCTCGTCCACCACCGGCTTGAGCGGAAACACCGAACTCCGGCGGTAGCCGCCGTCGGCGGTGATCACCAGCGTGGCATCGGCGTCGAGCACCCGGTCATAGATGGCCTGGGCGGAGAAGCCGCCGAAGATCACCGAATGGATCGCGCCGATCCGGGCGCAGGCCAGCATCGACACCACCGCCTCGACGAGCATCGGCAGGTAGATCGCGACCCGGTCGCCCTTGCCGATGCCGAGCTCGGTCAGCGCGTTCGCGGCCTGGCAGACCAGCCGCTGCAGCTCGGCGTAGCTGATCGTGCGGGTGTCACCCGGCTCGCCCTCGAAGTGCAGGGCGACCTTCTCACCCCGCCCGGCCTCGACGTGGCGGTCCACGCAGTTGACCGCGGCGTTCAGCCGCCCGCCGATGAACCACTTGGCGAACGGGGCGCCCGACCAGTCCAGGACCTGGCTCCACTCCGTCTCCCAGTCCAGCCGGCGAGCCTGGGTCTCCCAGAAGGCCAGCCGGTCGGCCGCTGCCTCCTCATAGGCCTGCTCCGAGTAGTTCGCCGCGGCCGCGAACTCCTCCGACGGCGGGAACCGGCGTTCCTCGTGCAGCAGGTTGGACAGGCCACTCTGGGGATCGCTCGACTCGCTCATCCGGCTCCGCTCCTCTGGCATCTCATCCGCGCCGATGTCTGATGCCGACGTTATCTCCCGGCGCCGACATGCAGAAGGTGGGAGCCGGGATCGATGTGCCCGGCGAGGACAGGCGCATGCCCGACGTCCGGGCCGGTGGCGGTCGTGGCTAGCGTTCAGCTCCGTGAACCCCGATCCGCTGGACCCGTTGCTGGAGCTGCCCGGCGTGGCCGACTCGGTGACCGCGAGCAGGCAGGCGGTCGACAAGCTGCTCGGGCACCGGGTGCTGCGGCGGCGTTCGTCCGACGTCTCGGCCGAGTCGCTGCTGCGCGGCGCGTGGGCCTCGGCGGCGCTGGCGGGCTCCTCGGCGACGCTGGAGGAGGTGCGGGCCGGGACGGCGACCGACCCGATCGTCCAGGGAGCGTTGCGGATCTCGACCGAGCTGGCCGTGCTGGCCGGGGCATGGGCCGGCGCGCAGCGGCAGGTGCTGGCCCGGCTGCACACCCTGGCCGCGCTGGACCTGCTGCCGCCCGAGCAGCTGGGACGTCCCCGTCCGGACCGGGAGGTGGCCCACCGGCTGGACACCCTGGCCGAGGTGCTGGCCCGGACCAAGGCGCCGGCGGTAGTGATCGCGGCGATCGTGCAAGGAGAGATGCTGAGCCTGGATGCCTTCGCGCCGGCCTCGGCGGTGGTGGCGCGAGCGGCGGCCCGGCTGACCCTGATCGAGCGGGGGCTGGATCCGAAGTCGCTGGTCGCCCTGGAGGTGGGGCACCTGGAGCTCAGGGAGCAGGAGCAGGCGGCGCTGGCCGGCTATCGAGGCGGTGAGCCCGACGGAGTCCTCGGCTGGATCCGGCACTGCGGCCAGGCCGTCGAGCTCGGGGCTCGGGAATCCCTCGCCATCTGCGAGGCGATCCAGCGTGGTTGAGCCCGTGGACCCGACTGCGCTCGTGCCCGGTCAGCCGTTGCTGCGCCGGTACCGCCGGGGCGTGAGCACGTCCTGGCTGCAGGCCTGCCGGGTGGTGGCAGCCGATGAGCGCGGCGTGTTCTGCTGGATTCCGGTGGGCGCCGGCTTCGCCTACCGCGAGCGGCCGGACGGCTCACCGGTACGCGCGGCGCCGATCGCCGACTTCGCCTCGGCGCAGCTGCGGCTGGGCGGTTGGCAGGGGCGTTCGGCCCTGATCCTGATGCCGCCCGGGCGGGCGCACTCGGTGTGGTGGTTCTTCTCCGAGGCCGGCTTCAGCGGCTGGTACGTCAACCTGGAGGCCCGCTCCCGGTTCTGGTGCCATGACGGCTGGTACGGGGTGGACGTGGCAGACCACGAGCTGGACATCGTGGTGGCGCCGGACCGCAGCTGGCAGTGGAAGGACGAGGACGACCTGGTGGCGGTGACCGGCCTTCTTGGTTACTGGGACGCTCATGGCAGTGCCGAGATCCGAGCCGAGGGGCGACGGGTGCTGGCCGATGTCGAGGCCGCCCGGTTCCCGTTCGACGGCAGCTGGTGTGACTTCCGGCCGGATCCGTCCTGGCCGACTCCCCGGCTTCCGGAGCCGCTGCCCGACTTCGAGTGGTCCGACTGAAGCCCGATCTCAATGAGTGAGGGCGCCGTGCTTGCGCACGGGGGAATGAGTGAGGGCGCCGTGCTTGCGCACGGCGCCCTCTGCGGTCAATCGGGTTACCAAGCGTGCACCTTGACTCAGGCGCGGACCGGTGAGGGCCCGCGTCGACAGCCGTTAGCGTGGCTCGGCCGCCGCGTGGGTGCCCGGTTGCCCACTGGCGGAATCCTCGACCGGTGGGGGCGGACCGCCATAGCCACTCGAGAACTCCGTACAGCATTCGTACTCCCGAATACCCTTACAACGCAAGCCTGAGCCCGCATTACAGCGTGTCGGGTCTTTTCTGTCGCAGCGTCGTGTGATGCGGAGTCTCGGCCGGCGAGGGTGCGGCTCAGTCGCGCTGCGACCTGCGGGAATGGCCGTACCACAGCAGCGCGGCAAGCCCCGCCGCGCCGGCGGCCATCACGGCGCTGGTCGCCGGCTGTGGCGCCTTGAGGCTGGCGAGCCGTTCGCGCAGCGGCACGGCGTTGGTGAAGGCAAGCGTCGGCCACTGCTTCTCGGCCGCCACCTTGCGCAGCGCCTTGTCGGGGTTGACGACATAGGGGTGGCCGACCGCTTCCAGCATCGGAACGTCGGTGATCGAGTCGGAGTAGGCGTAGCTGTCGGTCAGGTCGTAGCCCCGCTCGGCGGCCAGCTCCCGCAGCCCGTCGGCCTTGTGCCGGCCGTAGGCGTAGAACTCGATCTCGCCGGTGTAGCGACCCTCACGAACCACCATCCGGGTCGCGATGACATGGTCGGCGCCCACCATCTCACCGATCGGGCGCACCACCTCGTCGCCGGAGGAGGAGATGATCACCACGTCGCGGCCCGCGGCCTTGTGCTCGACGATCAGCTCGACGGCTTCGTTGTAGACCAGCGGGTCGATGATCTCGTGCAACGTCTCGTTGACGATGTCGCGGATCTGCTGGACGTCCCAGCCGGTGCACATGGCCGTCAGGTACTTGCGCATCCGGTCCATCTGGTCCTCGTCCGCGCCGGAGAGGGCGAAGACGAACTGGGCGAAGGCGCTGCGCAGCACCGCCCGGCGGTTGATCAGTCCGCCCTGGTAGAACGACCGTCCGAACGCCAGCGTGCTGGACTTGGCGATGATCGTCTTGTCCAGGTCGAAGAACGCCGCTGAGGTGGCCACCCCGCGAGGATAGCCAGCGCGTGTCCCTGCGGCGCGTCGCCGGTCCGCCTGGTTGCTGGGTTGCTGGAGGGTTGATTCGGGTCGCAGCAGGTCGCGTCGGGTCGCTGTCCACAGTCGGGGTGGCCATCCACAGCTTTCCTCGGAGCCGTCGCCGGGCCGGTGGGCTGGGCCAGGGTGGTGCTCATGACAGCGCATCCCAGGATCGGCGTGCTGGCCGGCTGCGGCGGCGCGGGCGCCAGTGTCTTCGCCGCCGTGCTGGCCTGGTGCGCCGCGTCCGAGGCCGGCCGGGCTTTCCTGATCGACTGCGATCCGGTCGGTGGCGGCATCGACGTGCTGCTCGGCTGCGAACGCGCCGTCGGCTCGCGCTGGAGCCAGGTTCGGCTGCGTGGCGGCAGCCTCGACCCGGACGTGCTGCGGGACTGCCTGCCGAGCTGGCACCAGGTGTCGGTGCTCGCCGTCGATGATCCGGGCGCCCTCGACCCGGTCGCGCTGGGCCAGCTCACCGACGCCGCGGTCCGGGGCGGGCCGGTCGTGCTCGACCTTGCCAGGTGGCCGTCGCCGCTCCGGGCGGCGGCGCTGGACTGCTGCGACCTGACCGTGCTGGTGACCCCGGCCGAGGTGCGTGCGGTCACTGCCAGCGCCGCCGTCGTCCAGGGCCTGGACCCCGCGCGCACCGTGCTGGCGATCCGGGGCTCCGCTCCGTCGCTGCCGGCCGACCGGATCGGGGCGTTGCTCGGCGTGCCGGTGCTGGGCGAGCTCCCGTATGACCGCGCCAGCCGGCAGCCCGGCGGCCTGGATCCGCGCCGGCTCAGGCGTGGCAGCCGGCAGATCGCCCAGGCGGCCCTGGAACGCTGCGCACCCGTTGACCGGGGCGTGGCGGCGTGAGCAGCGACTTGGTGGACCGGGTTCGACAGCGGTTGGCCAACGGCTCCGGCCCGGTCGACCTCGGCGTGCTGGCCGGCCAGGAGTCGGCGCTGCTGCTGGACTCCGGGGCCCGTTCGCAGCTGTCGGGCCAGCTGGCCGCCGAGCTGACCGGCGCCGGCCCCCTGGAGGGGCTGCTGGCCGGCGCGGGGGTCACCGATGTGCTCGTCAACGCACCGGACCAGGTGTGGCTGGACCGGGGCGCCGGCCTCGAACGAGCACCGGTGCGCTTCGACTCCGACGCCGCCGTCCGCCGGCTGGCCACCCGGCTGGCCACCCAGGCGGGCCGGCGCCTGGACGATGCCGCTCCGTACGTCGACGCGGTGCTGCCGGACGGCACCCGGCTGCATGCGATCCTGCCGCCGCTGGTGGCCCATCCCGCGCTGTCCTTGCGGGTGCTGGCCCGGCGCAGCTGGACGCTGGCCGACCTGGTTGCGAGCGCGGCTCTGCCCAGCGAGGTGGCCGAGCTGCTGGCTGCGCTCGTCCAGGCCAGGTTGACCCTGCTGATCAGCGGGGGCACCGGAACGGGCAAGACAACCCTGCTGGCGGCGCTGCTGGGCACCGTCAGCCCCGCTGAGCGGATCATCACGATCGAGGACACCGCGGAGCTGGCGGTGCGCCACCCGCACACCGTCGCCCTGCTTGCCCGGTCGGCGAATGTCGAGGGCGCCGGCGCGGTCGAGCTGCGGGAGCTGGTGCGGCAGGCGTTGCGGATGCGCGCGGACCGGCTGGTGGTGGGCGAGTTCCGAGGGGCCGAGATCGTGGAGCTGCTGGCCGCGCTGAACACCGGCCACTCCGGTGGCGCGGCCACCGTGCACGCCAACTCGGTCGCCGACGTGCCGGCCCGGCTGGTTGCTCTCGCGGCACTGGGCGGCATGTCCGCCGTGGCCCTGCAGGCCCAGGCTGCCAGTGCGCTGGACGTGCTCGTGCATATCCGGCGGGACCGGGCAGGGCTGCGCCGGATCGAGCAGCTGGCCTTGTGGCCGGCTGAGTCGCTGACCGTCGAACCGAGCCTGATCTGGACGAGGACGGCCGGCGCCGGTCCAGCAGCCGGCACGGTGCGAGCGCTTCTCGACGCTGCCGAGGTCGAGGCGCCGGCGTTGCTGGCGCTGAGCCCATGACGGCTCTGACGCTGCTGCTGCTCGGAACCGGCGTGGCGCTGGTCCCGGCGCCTGCGGTTGCCCAGCGGCGGCTCGGCTGGCTGGCCGAGGCCAGATGGGGGCACACCATGCCAGCCCGGCCTCGTCGTGGTAGCGGGCCGGCCTGGGGCCGGTTGATCAGCCCCCGCCTGGGCGCCGGCGTAGCGGGACTGACCCTGGGTCTGGCCGCCGGGCTGGCAGCCGGCCCGGTGCCGGGGCTGCTGGCTGCGCTCACCGGGACCGGGCTGGTTCGCTGCCTGAGGCTGTTCAGCGCCGAGCGGGATGACGAACGCTGCCGTGCGGACCTCGCTGCGACCGTCACCGCGCTGCGCAACGAGTACGCCGCCGGCGCGACCACGGCGGCCGCCTTCGCCGCGGCGGCGACGAGCGCCGGCCGATTCCAGCCCGCCGTCACCCGTGCCGCGGTGCTGGCACGCGAGGGCGACGACGTAGCACCGGCGCTGGCAGCGGAGGGCGAGCTGGTCAGGTTGGCAGTGGCCTGTGATCTGGTACGTACCACCGGGGCGCCGCTGGGCCGGTTGCTGGCAGGGGTGCAGGCGGACCTGCAGGCCGACCAGCGGACGCACCGCGCGGTCCGCACCGCATTGGCCGGCCCGCGCAGCTCGGCGCTGCTGCTGGCCGGGCTCCCGCTCATCGGCGTGGCGATGGGCAGCGTGATGGGCGCCCACCCGGAACGGGTGTTGCTGCACACCCCTGCTGGGCTGATCGCCCTCAGCGCGGGGGTAGTGCTCGACCTGGCAGGGGTGGCATGGACGCTGGCGCTCAGCCGGCGGGCACTGGCATGAGTGTCATGGGCATGAGCGCTCCGGGCTGGTTCGCCCTGGCTGGAGCGCTCGTGCTGGCTCCGGCATGGACCGCCCGAACGCCGGCCCGGCACCGCGAACCCGGGGCGGGGCTGCTCCATGGACCAGCGGCGGCCGGCGCGGCGGGGCTACCCGGGGTGGCAGCAGCCGCATCAGCAGTCCTGGCGGTAGTGCTCGGCGGCTGGCCCGGTCTGGCGGCATCGCCGCTGGCAGCTGGCGCTGCGTGGCTGGCGTGCAAGCTGGCGCTGGCGAAGGCCGCCGTCCAGCCACCTGAGCCTCGTTCGGTGGCATTCGTGGTGGATCTGCTGGCGGGGGCGCTCGCGGCGGGCCTGCCGCCGGAGCTGGCGATCGACGGGGTCGCCGCGGCGGTGGCGGAACACGGCAGCGACACCTTGCGGCGCGCTGTCGAACCGCTGGGCCGGGTGGGCCGATTGCTGCAGCTGGGCAGCGACCCGGCAGTCGCCTGGGCGTCGCTGTACCCGGCGCCCGGGTACGCCCCCGTCGCCGACAGCGGCAGGCGCTGCGCAGCCAGCGGCGCTCGATTGGCCAGCGCGTTGGCGGCGGCGGCCGATGAGTTGCGATCCCGGCACCAGGCTGAGGCGCTGGCCCGCGCCGAGCGGGTCGGAGTCTGGTCGTTGCTGCCGCTGGGCCTGTGCTTCCTGCCTGCCTTCGTCTGCCTCGGGGTGGTCCCCGTGATCCTGGGCGTGGCCGGTGAGGTGTTCGGCGGCGTGCCTGGCTGAGCGGGTTTTGTTGGAAGAGTGTTAAATGTCAAGCATGCGAGTGGCAGTGGCAGGTGGCACCGGCCTGATCGGCCGGCACGTGGTGACTTTGGTCGAGCAGGCCGGTCACGAGCCGGTGGTGCTGGCCCGGTCCCGTGGAGTGGACATCACCACGGGCTCAGGTCTGGACGCCGCGATTGCCGGGGCCCACGTGGTCATCGACGTCAGCAATGTGACCACGCTGTCGAAGAAGCGCGCGGTGCGGTTCTTCACCGCCGGCACCGAACAGTTGATCGAGGCCGGCGGTCGCGCTGGTGTGAAGCACCACCTCGCGCTGTCCATCGTCGGCATCGACCGGGTCGGGTTCGGCTACTACGCGGGCAAGCTGGCCCAGGAGGACCTGGTCCGCCGCGGCGGCCTGCCGTGGACAGTGCTGCGGGCGACCCAGTTCCACGAGTTCGCCGGACAGCTGCTGGACCGCAGCCCCGGACCGCTGGCCGTGGCTCCAGGCATGCGAGTCCAGCCGGTGGCTGCTCGCGAGGTGGCCCAGCGGCTGGTCGAGCTGGCCACCGGACCGGCGCAAGGCCGGGCACCCGAGATCGCCGGCCCGCAGGCGCACGCGCTGGTCGACCTGGTGCGCCAGGTCGCGCGCGCCCGCGGCCGCCGCCGGCTGGTCGTGCCGCTGCCCATCCCGGGTGGCAGCGCCGCTCGGAACGGCCTGCTGCCGACGGGCGAGCACACCACCGGAGTCCAGACGTTCGCCGAGTGGCTCCGCTCCGACGGAGCCCACGGCGGTTCCAGCACCGGGACCTGACTCAAGCGCGCTGATCAGCCCGGTCTACCTGTGGCTGCGTCAGCGTAGCCAATGCATACATAGCCAAACTCTGCGACCGGTCCAGTTGCCGCACGGACGCGGCCACCGGCTCGTCCCGGCTGCCCCTCATCCACAGCGGGCTCGGCTGTCCACAAGCTTCGATCGGACGGCGGTTTCAGCCGCTGGGTCAGCGACGCTCTAGGCGAAGTTCTCCCAGCCGGGCAGGACAAAGTCAGTGGAGGTCACACCATGATGTCGATACGACGGACGATTCGCCGAGCGGTCAACCGAGTCCACAGCTCCGGTGGCGCCGATCACGGCATGACGACCGCCGAGTACGCGGTGGGGACCGTGGCCGCGGTGGCGTTCGCGGCAGTGTTGTTCAAGGTGGTGCACAGCCAGGCGGTGCAGACGGCGCTGTCGCACATCGTCACCTCGGCGCTCAACGTCTCGCTGTGACCCTCCGGCGGCGGCTGCGGTCGGACGCCGGCATGGTCACCGCCGAGACTGCGATGACCCTGCCGGTGCTGGTGCTGCTGACCCTGGCCGGCGTGGCCGCGGTCGGTGTCGGGCAGGCCCAGCTGCGCTGCGCCGACGCGGCCCGGGAGGCGGCCAGAGCAGTCGCCCGCGGAGATGCCGGCGCCGCGGCGGCTCGCGCTCGGGCAGCGGCGGGCCGGCCGGTGTCGGTGCGGAGCGCCGGTTCTCCGGCGTCGGACACCGTGGTCACGGTGCGGTTGGCGCTGCGTCCGGTCGGCTGGCTGCCACCCGTCACGATCACCGAAACCGCGGTGGTGGCCTCCGAGCCGGGCGTGCTTCCGTGAGCTGGCGGCTGGCCCGGCGGTCGGACCGGGGCGCTGCCACCGTGTGGGTGCTGGCCTCAGGCGCGGTCATCATCGCCGTCGCGCTGGCGATGGTGGTGCGCGGCTCGGCGGTGCTCGCGCGGCACCGGCTGGAGCGGGCGGCTGACCTGGCCGCGCTGGCCGGCGCCGAACAGATCGGCCGCGCTGGTCAGCCGTGTGCCGCCGCCACCCGGATCGCGGCGGCGAACGCCGCGACGCTGGTGTCCTGCACCGCCCAGCTCGATCCAGCCGGGCGCAGCGGGACGGTGGCGGTGATCCTGCGCCGCACGGCCGGCTTTCCGCTGATAGGCCCCCGGACGCTTACAACCCACGCCCGAGCCGGTCGACTGCCCTGACTCGGCGCCCTCACCTCATCCGTGGCGCGGGCAGTTCCAGCATTCCGGTCTCGCAGACCTCGGTGGCCACCTCGCGGAGTTTGCGGTGGGTGTGTTGACTGGCCATGCGCAGTAGGTCGAATCCTTGCTGGCTGGTGAGTTTGTACGTCGACATCAGGATGCCGATCGCCTGGCCGATCTCCCGGTTGGTCACCAGCGCGAGTTGCAGATGTGCCGCCTTGTCGCGCTCGACCGCCACAGCAAGCTGCAACCGCTGGGCGCGTACCAGGTCAATGGCTCGATCCAGCAGGAGTTGGGCGATGACCCTGTCGGAGCTGGTGGGACGGTCTCGGTCATGCCAGCGCCAGGTCATGGTCCCGGAGAACTCCGGGTAGTGCTCCCAGGCGCTCTGACGGAAGGAAAGGGTGAGTTGATCCCCACCGGTCAAGGGCATCGTCCAGGGGCCAGGCGTTAGCGGCTCGCCCGGCACGTCAGCGGGCGCCCCCGCGCTGATCGACCGGGTCACCCCCTCCTGCACGATGGTTCCCCAGCACTCATCAGCGATGGCGGATGCGCACACGCCGGCAAGGCTGGCCAGGACCACGGCCGGCTCGGGTGAGGCAACCAGCCGCTGCACCGCCGCGATAGCCGCCGTGGGATCTCGCCAGGGGGCCAGGCCGAGCGCAGCGTCGGATGCCGACTCAGCAGTTACCGCGGTGCTGGGTTGCGGGGCCAGGGCAAGCTCATCGTCAGGCGCTTCGATACTCATCCGCCGTGCTCCCTCGTGCGCGGACCCGACTACCTCGGGTTGGGGCCGAGGCGTGCAGCGTCGCTGTCGATTCCTGACCTGTCCTCAGGAGTGAGAGGCAAGTCCAGGCGACCCATAGCAGGCCAGCTGGTCAGGCTTCTGCAAGGAATGTAGAGGTGTAGGAACAGTTGCGCAAGAGTTGTCTAAGTCTTGTGACAGGTTCAAGGATGTACTGCTGGACTTTGGGAGATGATTGGGAGATTATGGGGCAATGGAGGGTGGGTCGACGGGCGACGGCGCTGGCGTCTATAGCATTGGCGCCGTAGCGAACATGCTCGGAATCCAAGCCCAGACATTGCGGGCCTGGGAGGAGCGCTACACCCAGATCGTCCCGAGTCGGAGCCCCGGCGGGCAGCGGCTCTACAGTCGTGATCAGGTCGCTCAGCTCCGCTTCGTTCGCGAGCAGATCGAGTCGGGCCTGCAACCGGCCGATGCGCACCGCCTGCTTGCCGAGCGGCGGGACTTCGAGCGTCCCCTCGCGCCGCAGGCCGGGGAGCCGGGGTACTCGATCCTGCTGGCCGAACGTGACCCTTACGCGGCTGATTTCGTCGAGTACTTCCTGCGCACCGAGGGTTATACCTCTCTGGTCGTGCTGGACGCGTCCCAAGCCGAAGAGATCCTCGACAACGACCAGCCACATCTGCTGGTGGTCGATTTGATGATCTCCGGTGGCGCAGGGCTGGCATTGGTCAACACCGCGCGCAAGCGTACGGCCATCCCAATCCTCGCGGTCTCGGCCCTTGACTCACGAGACGACGCGTTCGAAGCCGGCGCCGATGCCTTCCTGAAGAAGCCCTTGGAGCCGCTGCAGTTCCTCTCCACCGTGCGCGACCTGCTCGGCACCAGCGCCTATCTAGGCCGACGGGCCCAGGGCCGATGATCGATCGACTGCCCAGCGGCTCTGATCGCTTGGACAAGGTGCTCGGCGGCGGTCTGCCGCTCAACGGAATCACCCTGCTCGCCGGCAGGCCAGGCTCGGGAAAGACCATCCTGGCCCAGCAGTATCTGTTCGGCAACGCCACTGCGGGCCGTCCGGCGCTCTATCTCTCCACGGTCTCCGAGCCCTTGGAGAAGATCCTCCGTTACGGCCAGTCCCTGGATTACTTCGACACCTCCGCCCTCGGCTCCAGCGTCTTCTACGACGACCTCGGCCAGATGCTCAACGACCAGGGGCTGCCTGGTGTCCTGGCCCGGATCACCGAACTGCTGAGGGAGCGGCGGCCGGGGCTGATGGTGATCGACAGCTTCAAGGCGTTGCGGGTCTACGCGACCGATGCCGGTGCCTTCCGTCGTTTCCTGCACGACCTCGCCGGCCGGCTCTCGGCCATGGCTGTCACGTCGTTCTGGGTCGGCGAATATGACGACACCGATGCCAGCGATGCGCCGGAGTTCGCGGTCGCCGACGCGATCCTGTCGCTGAGCACCGAGCACACGGCCGAACGAGAGATGCGCGTCCTGCAGGTCCTGAAGTTGCGGGGCAGCGGCTTCCTCACCGGCAAGCACACCTACCGGCTGTCCCCGGCTGGCCTCGACGTCTTCCCCAGGCTGGCCGACCCGCTCCACGACGCAAGCTACGGCGGGGATGTCGAGCGTATTTCCTGCGGAATCGATGCCTTGGACCAGATGCTGTCCGGCGGGTACTGGCGAGGTTCCTCGACCTTGATCGCCGGGCCGTCCGGCGCGGGGAAGACCCTGCTCGGGCTGCACTTCATCTTCGACGGAGCGCAGCGCGGCGAGACCGGTGTCATCGCCACCTTCCAGGAGAACCCGGTTCAGCTGGAGCGGATCCTGCAGGGCTTTTCCTGGTCCTTGAAAGATCCTGGCATCGAACTCATGTACCGCTCGGGAGTCGACCTGTATCTCGATGAGTGGGTCCACGACTTCCTCACCACGGTGCAGCGAACCGGGGCCAGGCGGGTCGTCATCGACAGCCTGGGCGACCTCCGGGCTGCGGCCGGAGACGAGCTGCGGTTCCGCGAATACGTCTACTCCCTCCTGCAACGGTGCGCTCGCGCCAACATCAGTGTCCTGATGACCCAAGAGGTGACGGAACTGTTCGGGGTCACCCGGTTGTCCGAGTACGGCATCTCGCACCTGTCCGACAATGTCCTCCTGCTGCAATTCCTGCGCGGGGACTCCGCGCTCAAGCGCGCGCTCACGGTGCTCAAGACTCGAGGCAGCGCCCACGACCAACACCTGCGCCAGTTCGATATCACCGCCGAGGGCGTGGTCCTGGGCGAGCAGTTCAGCCCAGGACAGAGCCTGCTCTGACCCGCCAGCATCGCTGCCTGCTCTCCGGCTAGGCGGGAAGAACCTTCTTGGCTGCTTGCCCGATGGCACGGGTGGCGGTGACACCACCACCGCCACTGGCTGGTCATCGTCGAGGATGCAAGATCACCGGCGCGCGATCCGAGACAAGGCTCAGCGGCCCGGCCGCCAGCGGGCGTGCCGAGTGCCGGGGTCCGGCTCGCGGATCAACGTCAGCCGCGGCCGGGGCCCGTCGGTACGGCCGGTCGGCGGTTTGCGACGCCCGGCGTGGTACT
>NZ_DASVSG010000043.1:0-24414 GCF_036388195.1 Jatrophihabitans sp.
CCTGCTGGTGACCGGCTGCGAGAGCCGGGAGTCGGTGACCGTTCGGCAGCTGCGCGAGCTCGGCGCCGAGATCTCGATCGGGCACTCGCCGCAGCACCTGGAAACCTGTGACACCCTCGTCTACACCACCGCGATCGATCCCGAGGACGTCGAGCTGGCCGCCGGTCGCGAGCGCGGGCTGCGGGTGCTCCGCCGGGCCACCGCGCTGGCCACGATGATCAGCGGCAGCCGGTGCGTCGCGATCGCCGGCACCCACGGCAAGACCACCACCACCTCGCTGCTGGCCACCGCCGCGCTGGCCGGTGGGCTCGATCCCTCGTTCGCGATCGGGGCGAACCTGGCCGGCGCCGGGGTGAACGGGCGGGCCGGCGCCGACCCGCTGTTCCTCGTCGAGGCCGACGAGAGCGACGGCTCGTTCCTGCTGCTGTGGCCCGAGATCGCGGTGGTCACCAACGTCGAGGCCGATCACCTGGAGAACCACGGCGACCTGGAAGGGGTCTTCCGGGCCTTCGAGCAGTTCGTCGACCGGATCTGTCCGGGCGGCCAGCTGCTGTACTGCGCCGATGACGCCGGCGCCAGCAGGCTGGCCCGCTATGCCCGGGCCCGGGACGTCCGGGTGCGCGGCTACGGCGCCGGGCCGGACGCCGACATCCGGGTCACCGATATCCGCGAGCAGCCGGACGCGGTGGAGTTCACCGTGCACGGCATCGCCGCCGCCCCGGTCGAGGTCCGGCTGGGTTCGCTGGTCGGACGGCACATGGCGCTCAATGCCACCGCCGCGCTCGCCGTCGCGGTCGAGCTGGGCCTGTCGGCCGGCCAGGCCGCCGACAGCTGGCGGGGCTTTGCCGGCGTCCAGCGTCGCTTCGAGTTCCGGGGCGAGGCCGCCGGGATCCGGGTGTATGACGACTACGCCCACCACCCGACGGAGGTGCGTGCCCAGCTCGGCGCTGCCCGCGGGGTGCTGGCCGGGTCCGGGCGGCTGATCGCGATCTTCCAGCCCGGGACGTACAGCCGGACGCAGACGTTCGCCGCGGAGTTCGGCCAGGCGATGGCGCTGGCCGACGTCGCCGTGCTGATGGACATCTTTCCCGCGCGGGAGCGGCCCATCCCCGGGGTGACCGGAGCGCTGATCGCCGAGCAGGTCCCGTTGCCCGCCGACCGGGTGGTGTACGAGCCGGACTGGCATGCGGTCGCCGGCCGGGTGGCGGCGCTGGCCGAGCCCGGGGACGTGGTGCTGACCATGGGGATCGGCGACGTCCACCTGCTGTGCGCGGACATCCTCACCGAGCTCGCCGGACGGGGAGCGGACCGATGACCGGCCCGATGAGCCGTGGCCCCATGACCGAGGGCCCGAGAGCCGGCGGACCGATGAGCCGTGGCCCGGTAACCGACGACTCGATGACCGACGGCTCGATGACCAACGGCTCGATGACCAACGGCTCGCCGGCCGCCAGCTCGACGGCCCGGGGCATGGCCGGCCGGCTGGCCTCGATCCGCCCGGCGCGGTGGTGGTACTGGTGCGCGGCGGCCCTGGTGCTCGCGCTGCTGGTCTGGCTGGTGGCCTTCTCCAGCGTGCTGGGGGTCCGCACGGTCAACGTGGTCGGAGCCCGGACGCTGACCGCCGAGCAGGTCCGGGCCGCGGCCGGCATCCGCTCCGGAGCGCCGCTGGCCCGGCTCGACCTCGGCGCCATCCGTGCCCGGTTGAGCGCGGTCGCCCCGGTGCGCGCCGTCACGGTGAGCCGGTCCTATCCGGCCAGCGTGACCATCCGGATCACCGAGCGGGTGGCGATCGGCTACCGGCAGGTCGACGGTGGGCGGGTGGTGCTGGTCGACCGCGAGAGCGTGGCCTTCTCCACGGTCGCCGCGGCTCCGGCCGGCCTGCCGCGGCTGCTGGTTCCGGCCGAGGGCCCGCAGTCCACGGCCGCATCGGTGGTCGCCGGAGCGCTGCCCGCCACGATCCTGCGGTCGCTCAGCTCGATCTCGGCACCCAGCACGGAGTCGGTGACGCTGACCCTGCGGGACGGCCGGATAGTGCTGTGGGGCGGCATCGACCGCAGCGCCGACAAGGCGCGGCTGCTGACGGCGCTGCTGGGGCGTCCCGGCCACTACTTCGACCTCAGCGATCCGAGCGTGGTGACCAGCCGGACCGACCCCGGCAGCTAGCTGTAATGCCCAGCTGGGCTGTTGAGCGACGGACTCCTCCTCTCGTCGCCGACAGACCATGGGCCGGCAGTCCTTCGGCGGGTCGCTCTGCTCAGTGGCCGCCGGTCACCGCGGGGGAGCGCTCTAGCACGACATCCCGAGTCCCGTTCGAGCCCGACAGCGACGTGCCCGCGTCCTCAGCAGCAAGGATCGCCATTGTTTTGCGGCGTGTCACGGCGCGCCTGCGGGTGGCGGCGGCTCGGCGAACTACTTTTCAACTATCGCTCAGGTTGACATAACGTTAACGGTCTACTTGAGGGTGAGAGTTCACAGCAGTGCCCGACCACACCACCGAGATCGAAAGCCAAGCGAAGGACTCCCCACATGACCTCACCCCACAACTACCTCGCTGTGATCAAGGTCGTCGGTGTCGGCGGCGGCGGCGTGAACGCGGTCAACCGGATGATCGAGCAAGGCCTCAAGGGCGTCGAGTTCATCGCGGTGAACACCGACGCGCAGGC
Source organism: Jatrophihabitans sp. (assembly GCF_036388195.1). Lineage (GTDB taxonomy): Bacteria > Actinomycetota > Actinomycetes > Mycobacteriales > Jatrophihabitantaceae > Jatrophihabitans_A. The sequence goes on from NZ_DASVSG010000043.1 coordinate 2,664, forward strand.
GTTGCTGATGTCCGATGCCGACGTCAAGCTCGATGTCGGCCGCGAGCTGACCCGCGGCCTGGGCGCCGGCGCGCAGCCCGAGGTGGGCCGCAAGGCGGCCGAGGACCACCGTGACGAGATCGAAGAGGTGCTCAAGGGCGCCGACATGGTCTTCGTGACCGCGGGCGAGGGCGGTGGCACCGGCACCGGCGGCGCCCCGGTGATCGCCAGCATGGCCCGCAAGCTCGGCGCGCTGACCATCGGCGTGGTGACCCGGCCGTTCTCCTTCGAGGGCAAGAAGCGCGCCACCCAGGCCGAGATCGGCATCGAGCAGCTGCGCGCCGAGTGCGACACGCTGATCGTCATTCCCAACGACCGGCTGCTGCAGATCTCCGATCCCAACGTCTCGGTGATGGACGCCTTCCGCAGCGCCGACCAGGTGCTGCTCTCCGGCGTCCAGGGCATCACCGACCTGATCACCACGCCCGGCCTGATCAACCTCGACTTCGCCGACGTCAAGAGCGTGATGAGCGGCGCCGGCTCGGCGCTGATGGGCATCGGCGCGGCGCGTGGCGAGGGCCGGGCCCGGGCCGCCGCGGAGATGGCGATCGCCAGCCCGCTGCTGGAGGCCAGCATGGACGGCGCGCACGGCGTGCTGCTGTCGATCTACGGCGGATCGGATCTGGGGCTGTTCGAGATCAACGACGCGGCCAGCCTGGTCGCCGAGTCCGCCCACCCGGACGCCAACATCATCTTCGGCGCGGTGATCGACGACACCCTCGGCGACGAGGTCAAGGTGACGGTCATCGCCGCGGGCTTCGACTCCGGCCAGCTGCCGTACAAGAAGGTGGAGATCCCCGCCCGGCGCGAGCCGGAGGCCCAGCTCGCCACCGTGTCGGCCGCGTCGGCGATGAACGGGGCCGCGCGCCCCGCGCCGTCCTTCGCGCCGAGTTCGGGCGCCAGCGCGTACGGCGCGGCCACCCCGAGCGCGGGGCCGGGCACCAGCTGGTCACCGGCCACCACCCGCAAGCCGGTCGAGCCGGACGAGGAATTGGATGTCCCCGACTTCCTCAAATAGGCCGGGCCAGCATCGATGACCTCGCCGGACGACCGGCTGGCCGAGCTGCGCGACAACCTGGCCGCGGTCCGTTCCCGGATCGCGCAGGGATGCGCGGCGGCCGGCCGGTCCGAGGACGAGATCACCCTGATCGCGGTGACCAAGTTCTTCCCGGCCAGCGATGCCGCGCTGCTGGCCCAGCTCGGCTTGACCGATCTGGGGGAGAACCGCGATCAGGACGCCTCGGCCAAGTCGGCCGAACTGGCTGCCCTGACCGAGGTGGCCGTCCGGTGGCACTTCATCGGGCAGCTGCAGACCAACAAGGCCCGGTCGGTGGCGCGCTATGCCGACCTGGTGCACAGCGTGGACCGGCAAGGCCTGGCGGACGCGCTGGAAGACGGCGCCCGGCGGGCGGACCGGCCGGAGTTGGACGTCCTGGTTCAGCTGAGCCTGGACCCCGAACCCGGCGCTGAACCCGGTCGGACGGGCCGCGGCGGCGGCGCGGCGGACGAGCTGATGCGGCTGGCTGACCGGGTCGCCGCATCCGAGGTCCTGCGGCTGGCCGGGATCATGGCGATCGCGCCGCTGGGTGGCGATCCCGACGAGGCGTTCAGCCACCTGGCCGAGGTGGCGCAGCGGCTGCGGGAGAGCCATCCGGCAGCCGGAATCGTCTCGGCCGGCATGAGTGATGACCTGGAAGCAGCGCTGCGACACGGCGCGACACACGTGCGGATCGGTACGGCGTTGCTCGGCCGCCGCGAACAACAATTCAGATAGCGTCGGCCCGCAGCAGCGGGAAGTACCTACACAGGAGGACGAAATGGCTACAGCCTTTCGGAAGATGGGCGTCTACCTCGGGCTCGTCGAGGATGACGACTACGCCGACGGCGGCGGCACGGAGTCCTACGGTGCGCTCGCGCGCGATCCGCAGTACCACCGGCGCGAGGTCGAGGTGGCCCCGGCGCGGGCCGGCTACGAGGCCGCCGGCCCGGAGGCTGACGGCTACGACGACTACGACGCCACGTACGAGCAACCCCCGCAGCGCATCACCACCCTGCACCCGCGCACCTACAACGAGGCCAAGACCATCGGCCTGCAGTTCCGCGCCGGAACGCCGGTGATCATGAACCTGTCCGAGATGGACGACGCCGACGCCAAGCGGCTGGTCGACTTCGCGGCCGGATTGACCTTCGGATTGCACGGCAGCATCGAGCGGGTCACCCCCAAGGTGTTCCTGCTCAGCCCGCACAATGTCTCGGTGACCGCGGCCGACAAGCAGCGGATCGTCGAGGGCGGCTTCTACAACCAGAGCTGAAGCGTGGGCGTCGCTGCCGCGCGAGTGCCAGAATGGACCCATGACGACGTTCTGGGCCGCGATCGGCCTCGCCCTGCTGGTGTTCTACCTACTGGTGATCGCCCGGCTGATCGTAGAGACCACCCGTAGCTTCGCCAGGTCATGGCGCCCGGCTGGCGCCGCGGCGATCGGCCTCGAGGCCGTGTACACCGTGACCGATCCGCCGATGAAGTTGCTGCGCCGGCTGATCCCGCCGTTGCGTCTCGGTGGCGTGAGCTTCGATATGAGCGTGATCGTCCTGTTGATTCTCATCTGGATCCTGCGCGCGATCGTGGCCTCGCTGGCCGCCGGCTGACCCACTGCGCGCCTGCCCGGCAGGCTGTCAGGACAAGACTTCGGCCCTGTTTGGCCACTCGTGCGGTATGACCCCGGCCAGGGTCGCTATCCTGCCTACGCACTGATTTACGTAGTCGGTGCGAGCGGCGCCGCAACTTCGCCGGCGCCGCGTCTTGCAAGCCTGTCCGTTCGCACGCCAAGGACGGCCCTCCCCTGGGCCTTCCGCACTCCACATGAGGTGACTCGATGCCTTTGACACCCGCCGAAGTCCACAACGTGGTCTTCAAGAAGCCCCCGATCGGCAAGCGCGGGTACGACGAAGAAGAGGTCGACGCCTTCCTCGACATCATCGAGGTCGAACTCGCCCGCCTGATCGAGGAGAACGCGGACCTCAGGGACCGCTCGTCCGGCGGCGCGCCGGCTGCGGACGGTTCGGTGCTGGCCGCGGCGCGCGAGGAGAACCGCAATCTCACCGCCCGGATCGGCGAGCTCGAGTCGGCGCTGACCCAGGCCAAGCAGCCCTCGGCCAACCAGAACGACTCGGCTGCGCTGACCGCGGCGCACGAGGAGAACCGCAAGCTCACCGCCCGGATCGGCGAGCTGGAAGCCGCGGTCAACCAGGCCCGGCAGGCGGCTACCCAGGCGCAGCAGGAGCTGGCCGCCGCCAAGAGCGCCACGCCGGCCGCCGCCGGCGCCGCCGCCGCTGGCGGGGTCAACCAGCTCAGCCAGGCCGAGCGGGTGCTCGCGCTGGCGCAGCAGGCAGCCGACGAGCAGACCGCGGCCGCGCGGGCGCACTCGGAGAAGACGATCGCCGAGGCCAAGGCGCACCAGGAGCGGGTGCAGGCCGAGGCCCGCGCCTTCCACGAGAAGACCATCGCCGAAGCCCAGTCGCGTGCCGAGCAGCTGGACCGGGACTCGCGCGCCAAGGCGGCGGGCACGGTGCAGGAAGCGGAGCAGCGCGCCAACCAGATCACCAGCCAGCTCGAGCAGCGCAAGGCCGCGCTGGAGAAGCGGCTGGAGGAGTTGCGCACCTTCGAGCACGAGTACCGGTCGCGGCTCAAGAGCTACCTGGAGTCCCAGCTGCGGGACCTGGACACCAGCACCCGCGCGGAGCCGGTCCAGGCCTCCAGCGGCTCGGACAAGCAACAGGGCTGAGGCCCGACCGGCGATCTCGGGCGAGCGGATATGCCTGGCTACGGCGTGGCGCCTGGCGATGACGACGCTCGCCGCGACGTGGCGCTAGACCGGGAGGCCGGGACGTGCAGGTAGTGGTCTTGCTGCTGCTCGTCGCCGGCCTGGCGCTGCTCGTGCTGGGCTTGATCACCGGCAGCACCCCGCTGGTGGTGGCCTCGATCGCGGCAAGCCTGCTGGCTGGCATGGCGATCCTGCGCTATCGCCGCCAACAGGAGAGCGGCGATGCCGGGGCGTCTTCACGCGGGACGCGGGACGGCGCTGCCGGTCAGGCGCGGGACGGCGCTCAGGTGCGGACGCCCGCGCGGGTGCCGGTGCTCGCCACGGTGGCCGGCGAACCGGCCCGGGGCTCCGCTGCCGGGGCAGCGGTTTCCGTGCCGCCGGTGGCCGCGTCGCCGGTGGCCGTGCCGCCGGTGGCCGCGTCGCCGGTTGCCGTGCCACCCGCGCACGCAGCCGCGCCAGCCCCCGCGGCCGAGCCTGCCAACTCAGCCGAGCCCAAGCACCTTGCCCATGCCGAGGACTTGGCCGGGCGCGGCGACCCAGCCGGACCGGGCGGCCCGGACGAGTTCGACCACCCAGCCGGGCCGGGTGAGCCGGTCGAGTCCGACGATCCAGCCGACCCAGAGCCTGCCGAGGCCGACACCGATCCGCCCTTGCGCAGCCGGGGCGACGAGCCGGTCTGGGTGATCGACGGCCGGCCGCGCTACCACCTGCCCGGCTGCGCCTTCCTGATCGGCCGCGAGCCGGAGCCGGAGCCGGTGCCGCTGCGCCAGGCCGTCGAGGACGGGTTCACCCCCTGCGCGCTGTGCGACCCGGACACCGGGCTGGCCGCCGGCTGAAAACCGGCCCGGCTGAGAACCGCCCCCAGCCGACCTGGCCGAGCGAGCACCCAGAGCTGGCTCAGCCGGTCCTGGCCAGCCAGAGGTGCAGCCCGAGCTCGTCGTCACCGGCGGCGAAGAAACCGTCCGCGTCTGCCGGGCTGCCCTCGGAGACGGAGGTTGCCAGCACCTCGCCGGCCAGCTCCTTCGAGTGCTCCCGGATCGCCTGGGCCGGCTCCGGGGAGCCACCGACCGTCCAGTGCAGCGTGATCCGGTCGGTGACGTCGAAACCGGCGTTCTTGCGGGCGTCCTGCACGATCCGGATCACCTCCCGCAGCAGCCCCAGTCGGCGCAGCTCGGCGGTGAGCTCGAGATCCAGCGCCACCGTCTCCGGCCCGGAGCTCTCCACCGCCCAGCCCGACACGGGTGCCTCGCTGATCAGCACCTCCTCGGCGGTGACGTCCTCGTCCAGCGCGGGCAGCCGCATCGATCCGGTCTCCCGCAGCGAACGGGCCAGCTCCGCCGGGTCGACGGCGGTGATCGCCGCGGCTGCCTCCTTCGTCCGGGAGCCGAACCGCTTGCCCAGCGCGCGGAAGTTCGGCTTGACCGTGACGTTGACCAGATCCTCGGCGCTGGCCAGCTCGGCGAGCTCGACGACATTCAGCTCGTCGGCCACCTCTTGGCGCAGCTGCTCGGGCAGGGCGGCCCAGCCGTTGGCCGAGATCAGCGCCCTGGCCAGCGGTTGCCGGGTCTTGACCCCGGACCCGGCCCGCGCCGCCCGGCCCAGCTCGACCACCCGGCGCACCAGTGAGACCTGGGCAGACAGCGCCGGATCGGTCGCCGCGGCGGTGTCCGGCCAGGCCGCCAGGTGCACCGACTCCACGCCGGTGGCTTGAGCGAACAGCGCCTGCCAGACCCGCTCGGTGACGAACGGCACGAACGGCGCCAGCAGCCGGGTCAGGATGTCCAGGCAGTCGTGCAGGGTCTGCAGCGCTGCCGGGTCGCCGTCCCAGAACCGGCGGCGGGAGCGCCGGACGTACCAGTTGGACAGGTCGTCGATCAGCCCGGACAGCGCCCGGCCGGCCCGGGCCGGGTCATAGGCCTCCAGGGCGGCGTCCACCTCGGCGGCGACCCGGTTGGCCTCGGCGAGCGCCCAGCGGTCCAGCACCGACTGCTCGCCGACAGCGGCACCCGGCGTCCAGCCGTTGGCCCGGGCGTAGAGGGACTGGAACGACGCGATCGACCAGTACGTCCGCAGCACCTTGGAGGCGATCTCCTCCAGGTTCTTGTGCCCGACCCGGCGGGCCGACCACGGCGAGCCGCCGGCCAGCATGAACCAGCGCACCGCGTCCGCGCCGTGCCGGTCCATCAGCGGGATCGGCTCCAGGATGTTGCCCAGGTGCTTGCTCATCTTGCGCCCGTCCTCGGCCAGGATGTGGCCCAGGCACACCACGTTGCGGTAGCTGGACTGGTCGAACACCAGGGTGCCGATCACCATCAGCGTGTAGAACCAGCCGCGGGTCTGGTCGATCGCCTCGGAGATGAAGTCGGCCGGGTAGTTCTGCCGGGCCAGCTCGGCGTTGCGGTGCGGCGCCCCGAACTGGGCGAACGGCATCGAGCCCGAGTCGAACCAGCCGTCGATGACCTGCGGCACCCGGGAGAACGTCCCGGGCACCCCGGGCAGCGTGAAGGTCGGGACGTCGACGAAGGGCCGATGCGGGTCCAGGTCGCTGAGGTCGGACCCGGTCAGCTCCGACAGCTCGGCGAGCGAGCCGACGCAGACCAGCCGGCTAGGGTCGGAGTCGTTGCGCCAGATCGGCAGCGGGGTGCCCCAGTACCGGTCTCGGGACAGCGCCCAGTCGATGTTGTTGTCGAGCCAGTCGCCGTAGCGGCCGTGCTTGATCGTGTCGGGGTGCCAGTTGGTGGCCTCGTTCTGGGCGATCAGCTCGGCCTTGCGCTCGGTGGTCCGGACGTAGAACGACGGCAGCGCGTAGTACATCAGCGGCGTGTGGCAGCGCCAGCAGTGCGGGTAGGAGTGCTCGTAGCCCAGGTGCTTGACCAGCAGGCCGCGCCGGGTCAGGTCGGCGACCAGCTTGTCGTCGGCGTCCTTGAAGAACATCCCGCCGACCTCGGGCACCTCGGGCAGGAAGTGCCCGTCCCTGCCGACCGGGTTGACCACCGGGATGCCGTACCTGCGGCAGGTCGCCAGGTCATCGGCGCCGAAGGCCGGCGACTGGTGCACCAGGCCGGAGCCGTCGTCGGTGGTGACGTAGTCGGCCAGCACCACGTAGTGCGCCGGGTTGTCCGCGTCCCCGACCTCGACGTAGTCGAAGGGCGCCTGATAGGTCCAGCGCTCCATCTCCCGGCCCTGGTAGCTGCCGACGGTCTCGGTGCCCGGCGGCAGCTGCGCGCTGGCCGCGCCACCGAGGAAGGTGACCAGCGTGTGGCCCTCGGGCGTCCGGACGACGGAGTAGGTGACCTCGGGATTGACCGCGACGGCGGAGTTGGACACCAGCGTCCAGGGCGTGGTGGTCCAGACCAGCAGGTCCCCCTGCCCGGCCAGCGGCCCGGACGTCAGCGGCAGCCGCACGTACACCGAGGGGTCGACCACGGTCTCGTAGCCCTGGGCCACCTCGTGGTCGGACAGCCCGGTGCCGCACCGCGGGCAGTACGGGGTCACCCGGTGGTCCTCGACCAGCAGGCCCTGGTCGAAGATCTGCTTCAGCGCCCACCACACCGACTCGATGTACTCGCGGTTCATCGTCCAGTAGGCGTTGTCGTAGTCGGCCCAGTACCCCATCCGCTCGCTCATGGCGGTGAACAGGTCGACGTTGCGCTGCACCTCGGCCCGGCACTGGGCGTTGAACTCGGCGATGCCGTACCGCTCGATGTCCGGCTTGCCGGTGAAGCCCAGCTGCTTCTCCACGGCTAGCTCGACCGGCAGGCCGTGGCAGTCCCAGCCGGCCATCCGGGGCACCGAGTAGCCCTTCATGGTCTTGAAGCGGGGAAAGAGGTCCTTGAAGACGCGCGCCTCGATGTGGTGGGTGCCCGGCGTGCCGTTCGCGGTCGGCGGGCCCTCGTAGAAGACGTAGGACGGCCCGCCGGTGGTCTGCGCCAGGCTCTTGGCGAAGACCTTGTGCTCACGCCAGAAGGCGATCACCTCGTGGTCGTTCGCAGCCAGATCCACGTGGGCGGGCAGGGCCTGGTAGGCCATCGCGGGACTCTCCTTCGCCGGACTTGCCGATCTGGGGTCAGACCGGCCATTCGGTGAAGGGACGACAGCGGGTGCTGCCGCGGTACCACCCCTCTTGGCACCCCGCTGGGATGCCCGCTCTGGTGCTGCGCTCGGTTCTACTCACGACGGTCGGTCGCTTTCTTCCGAAGCTCGGAGGTGATTTCGCCGCCCGGCGCTCACCGCTGGGCTCGCACCATCCCCAGCTCGCTCCTGGCTTGCCACCGGCGCTACTTGTCCTCGTCGACGCCTGCTGAGCATTCTACGTGGTGCCGCCAGCGATATGCGCCGACCGAGCGTCCTGCGAATCGATCGCCCGGACGAGCGCTTTGTATGACGGTCGTGAGGCATGGGGGCTTAGGGGCGACGGATGGCGGATGGCGGCGCCTCGGCGTGCCCGCTACCGCCCGGTTCGGCCACCCCCTATTCTGGCGGCCTTGCCAGAGTCGGCGCCGGTCGCCGGCAGCGGCACGGGCGAAAGGGGCCGCTATGGCGGGCGTGCGAGGACGGATCGGCGCGGCGCTGCGGCGAGCCGGGGACATGTCGGCAGCGGCGGCCAGCAAGGTCACGGCCAGCGGCAAGGGCACCGTCAGCAAGGTCACCGCTGGCAAGGTGGCCGCTGGCAAGGTGGCCGGCCGGGTGGCCAAGACGACGGAACCGGCTGCCTCGGCGTCGAAGGGTGCTGGGGTTGAGGGTGCTGGGGTTAAGGGTGCTGCAGCCAAGAACGCGCCCGTCAAGAGCGTGCCGGCCAAGAGCGCGCCGGCCAAGAGCGCGCCTGTCAAGAAGATGGCGGCGGTGAAGGCATCTCCCGCCAAGGTCCCGGCCACCTCCGTTCCCTCGAAGGCGCCTGCTGCCAAGGCGCCTGCTGCCAAGGCGCCTGCTGCGACTGCAGTTGCTACGAAAGCGCCTGCCACGAAGACGCCTGCCACGAAGACGCCTGCCACGAAGACGCCGGTTACGAAGGCACCGGCCAAGAGCGCACCCGCAGCCACGAAGGCGGCCGCCAAGTCCACTCCCGCCGCCAAGAAGGCTCCGGCTACCAAGGTGGCCGCTGCCAAGAAGGCTCCCGCAACGAAAGCGCCCGCGAAGACGGCGCCGGCTACGAACGCACCGGCTTCGAAGGCGCCGGCCGCCAAGGCGCCAACTACCAAGGCGCCAGCCAAGAGCGCGCCCGCAGCCAAGAGCGCGCCGGCCGCCAAGGCGCCGGTCAAGAGCACGCCGGCCGCCAAGACGGCGGCCAAGAGCGCGCCCCCAGCCAAGGCCGGTTCCGCGCCGGCAACCAGCGCCGACGCCGACACCACACCTCGGACCGGCTCGGAGCTGAGCGCTGCCGACCTGGCCGAGATCCGGTCCCGGCTGCAGGGCGAGCTGGCCGAGATGCAGCTGGAATACGACAAGTCGATGAGTCAGCTGGATGAGCTGCGGCACTCCCAGGACGGCGCGGGCGATGACCAGGCCGACGCCGGCGCCAAGGCGTTCGAGCGTGACCAGGAGCAGTCGATCGCGGCCAACCGGCAGCTGCTGATGAGCCAGATCGAGCACGCCATCGAGCGGATCGACTCCGGCACGTACGGAATCTGCGAGGACTGCGGCAAGCCGATTCCCAAGGCCCGGCTCCGGGCGCTGCCGATGGCGACCCTGGACGCCGAGTGCAAGGCCAAGGCCGAACGGCGCTGACCACGAGACGGCCGGGCTGAGGGCTGGCGGCAGCCGCCCTGGCGACGATGCGCGAGAATGGGCGGGTGACCAACCCTCGACCGGCTGATTCCGAGCAGCTCGCCGTCCGGGCGCCAGGCACCAGGATGCGGCTGTTCTTCGGCGCCGCGCTGGTCGCCCTGACCGCCGATCTGGTCAGCAAGGTCTTGGTGGTGGCCCATATCGAACAGACCGATCCCGGGATCCGGCTGCTGGGTGGCGCGCTGTACCTGGTGCAGGCGCGCAACAGCGGAGCGGCCTTCTCGGTGGGCACCGGGGCGACCATCGTGCTCACCGCGATCTCGATCATCGTCATTGCCATCGTGCTGCGGGCAGCGCGCCGGCTGACCTCGTCCGGTTGGGCGGTGGCGCTCGGGCTGGTGCTCGGCGGCGCGATGGGCAACCTGGTGGACCGGCTGTTGCGGTCGCCGTCGCCGGGCAGGGGCCACGTGGTGGACTGGATCTCGGTGCTGGCCAACGACGGCCACGTCTGGCCGATCTTCAACCTGGCCGATTCGGCGATCGTGACGGGCGCCGTGCTGGCGGTGCTGCTGTCGCTGCGCGGCGTCGAGTTCAGCTCCGCGCCCGGTCGTCCGGCGGACGAGCCCGCAGTGCCGTCGGAGGACTCCGCAACGCCGTCGGACGATCCCGTCGAACCACCGAAGGATCCCGTCGAGCGCAGGTCGCATGACTGACGCCCGGATGCTGCCGGTCCCCGACGGGTTGGACGGCCTGCGGCTGGACGTGGCGCTGTCCCGGCTGTTCGGGCTGTCCCGGACGGCGGCCGCCGGCCTGATCGACGACGGCGCGGTCACCCTGGACGGGACCAGCCCGGGCCGGTCGGAGAAGGTCCGCGGCGGGTCCTGGCTGGAGATCAGCATTCCCGAGCCGGTGGACCTGGCCGCCGCGCCGCCCCGGGCGGTGGACGGGCTGACCATCCTGCATTCCGACGACGACCTGGTGGTCATCGACAAGCCGGTCGGCGTCGCGGCGCATCCCAGCATCGGCTGGGACGGCCCGACCGTGACCCAGGGGCTCGCGGCGATGGGCATCCGACTGTCCACCTCGGGCGCGGCCGAGCGGCAGGGCATCGTGCACCGGCTGGACGCCGGCACCACCGGAGTGATGGTGGTGGCCCGCAGCGAGCGTGCCTACACCGCGCTCAAGCGGGCGTTCAAGGAGCGCACGGTGGAGAAGCTGTACTCCGCGCTGGTGCAGGGCCACCCCGATCCGAGCAGCGGAACGATCGACGCGCCGATCGACCGGCACCCGTCCTCGGACTGGAAGTTCGCGGTGGTGGCCGGCGGGCGTCCCAGCGTCACCCACTACGAGACGGTGCAGGCCTACCGGGCCGCATCGCTGCTGGACGTGCGGCTGGAGACCGGACGCACCCACCAGATCCGGGTGCACATGGCCGCCCTGCGCCATCCCTGCTGCGGCGACACCGTCTACGGCGCCGATCCGGTGCTGAGCCGGCGGCTGGGGCTGGACCGGCAGTGGCTGCATGCCCGCTCGCTGTCGTTCGAGCACCCCGGCACCGGACAGCGGCTGACGGTGGTGTCGCCGTTCCCGGCCGACCTGCAGCACGCCCTGGACGTCCTGGAATCGCAGGACTGACGCAGGCATCAGTCGCCAGAGGACGTTCCGCCGCTAGGAGGCCGAGCCACCCGCGGAGCCACCGGCCACGACGTAGGACCACAGCTCGCTGCTGACCCCGACCGGCCTCTTCGGTGGCTCGCCGCCGGCCTCGGAGGCATGCGGTCCCTCCGATCGGTGGCCCTGGCCGAACGCCGGCCCGGTGGCCCAGGCGTTGAAAGCCTCCTCGTCCCGCCAGCGGGTGATGACCAGCCAGGTGGTCCGGCCGTCGGTCGGCTGCAGCAGCTCGAAGCCCTCGAAGCCGTCCTGATCGTCGACCGCGCCAGCCCGCGCGGCGAATCGCTTGGCGAGCTCGTCACCGCTGTCGGCGGCCACGGTAATCGCGTTGATCTTGATGATGGACATGGCCTCATGCTGTCACAGCGGGCCGACAGAACTCACTCCTCCCGACACTCCATGGGGGCTGGGTAGCGACTCTCAAGAACAGGTCGAGGGACTCGCGGACCGGCCTGGCGCCACGTTGTCAGTGCCGGGGTGCAGAATCGGAATCCGCTGGCCAGCCCCGCAGGACGGGCGCCACCCGAACGAAGGACGTGGGCACCGCTGTGACCGTTACCAGACAGTCCGACTCCTTCGTTCACCTGCACGTGCACACCGAGTACTCGATGCTCGACGGCGCCGCCCGGCTCGACGACCTGTTCGCCGAGACCGCCCGGATGGGCATGCCCGCGGTGGCCATGACCGACCACGGCAACGTCTTCGGCGCCTACGACTTCTACAAGAAGGCCAAGCTGCACGGCGTCAAGCCGATCATCGGCATGGAGGCCTACCTCACCCCGAACACCCACCGCGGCGACCGGACCCGGGTCCGGTGGAACGCCGGCGGCGAGGACGACGTCTCGGGCAGCGGCGCGTTCACCCACATGACCCTGCTGGCCGAGAACACCGCCGGCATGCACAACCTGTTCCGGCTCGCCAGCCGGTCCAGCCTCGAAGGCTTCTTCTACAAACCCCGGGCCGACCGGGAGCTGCTCAACGACTACGCCAGCGGCCTGATCGCGACCACCGGCTGCCCGTCCGGGGAGATCCAGACCTGGCTGCGGATCGGCAACTACGACAACGCGCGGCGGAGCGCCGCCGAATTCCGGGACATCTTCGGCAAGGACAACTTCTTCCTGGAGTTGATGGATCACGGCCTCGGCATCGAGACCCGGGTCCGGGACGGCCTGCTCAGGCTGGGCAAGGACCTGGGCCTGCCGATGCTGGCGACCAACGACCTGCACTACACCCGGGCCGAGGACGCCGACGCCCACGAGGTGCTGCTGTGCGTCCAGTCCGGCAAGACCATGCAGGACCAGAACCGGTTCAAGTTCGACGCCAAGGACTTCTACCTCAAGTCCCCGGCCGAGATGCGCTCGCTGTGGGCGGACAAGTACGAGCTGCGCGAGGCCTGCGACAACACCCTGCTGATCGCCGAGCGGTGCGAGATCTCCTTCGACGAGTCCAAGAGCTACATGCCCCGGTTCCCGGTGCCCGAGGGCGAGGACGAGACCTCCTGGTTCGTCAAGGAGACCGAACGCGGCCTGCATGCCCGCTATCCGGACGGCATTCCGGCCGCGGTACGGCAGCGGGCCGACTTCGAGGTCTCGGTGATCACCCAGATGGGGTTCCCCGGCTACTTCCTGGTGGTCGCCGACTTCATCAACTGGGCCAAGGAGAACGGCATCCGGGTCGGTCCCGGCCGCGGCTCGGGCGCCGGCAGCATGGTCGCCTACGCGATGCGGATCACCGACCTGGACCCGCTGCAGCACGGGCTGATCTTCGAGCGGTTCCTCAACCCCGACCGGGTCTCGATGCCCGACTTCGACGTGGACTTCGACGAGCGCCGGCGCGGCGAGGTGATCCGCTACGTCACCGACAAGTACGGCGACGAGCGGGTCGCCCAGATCGTCACCTACGGCACCATCAAGGCCAAGCAGGCGGTCAAGGACGCCGCCCGGGTGCTCGGCTACCCGTTCGCGATGGGCGACCGGATCACCAAGGTGATGCCGCCGCCGGTGATGGGCAAGGACGTCCCGCTCTCGAAGATCTTCGACCCCACCCACAACCGCTACGGCGAGGGCGGGGAGTTCCGGTCGCTGTACGACGCCGACGCCGAGGTCAAGCGGGTCGTCGACACCGCCAAGGGCCTGGAAGGACTCAAGCGGCAGTGGGGCGTGCACGCCGCCGGCGTCATCATGTCCAGCGAGCCGCTGATCGACCTCATCCCGATCATGCGCCGCGAGGCCGACGGCGCGATCATCACCCAGTTCGACTACCCGTGCTGCGAGAGCCTCGGGCTCATCAAGATGGACTTCCTGGGGCTGCGCAACCTCACCATCCTCGACGACGCGGTCGACAACATCCGGGCCAACCGCGGCATCGAGCTGGTGCTGGAAACCCTGCCGCTGGATGACAAGGCGACCTACGAGCTGCTGACCCGCGGCGACACGCTCGGGGTGTTCCAGCTGGACGGCGGGCCGCTGCGGGCGCTGCTGCGCTCGATGCGGCCGGACAACTTCGAGGACATCTCCGCCGTCATCGCGCTGTACCGGCCGGGGCCGATGGGCGCGGACTCGCACAACAAGTACGCCAACCGCAAGAACGGCCGGGAGCCGGTGGTGCCGATCCACCCGGAGCTCGCCGAGCCGCTGGCCGAGGTCCTCAGCGACACCTACGGCCTGATCGTCTACCAGGAGCAGGTCATCTCGATCGCCCAGTCGCTGGCCGGCTACACCCTCGGCGGCGCCGACCTGCTGCGGCGGGCGATGGGCAAGAAGAAGAAGTCCGAGCTGGACGCCCAGTACGAGAAGTTCTCCGCGGGCATGGCGGCCAACGGCTACTCCGCCGCCGCCGTCAAGACGCTCTGGGACATCCTGGTGCCGTTCTCCGACTACGCCTTCAACAAGGCGCACTCGGCCGCCTACGGGATGCTGTCGTACTGGACCGCCTACCTCAAGGCCAACTACCCGGCCGAGTACATGGCCGCGCTGCTCACCTCGGTCAAGGACGACAAGGACAAGATGGCGGTCTACCTTGCCGAGTGCCGCCGGATGGGCATCCGGGTGCTGCCGCCGTGCGTGAACTCCTCCGATGCCAACTTCACCCCGACCGGCAGCGACATCCGGTTCGGCCTGTCGGCGGTGCGCAACGTCGGCGGCAACGTGGTGGTGTCGGTGACCACCTGCCGCAAGGCCAATACCGCCTTCACCGACTTCGCCGACTACCTGCGCAAGGTCGATGCGGTGGCCTGCAACAAGCGCACCGTCGAGGCGCTGATCAAGGCCGGGGCCTTCGACTCCCTGGGACATCACCGCAAGGGCCTGATCCAGGTGTACGAGGCCGCGATCGACACGGTGCTCAGCACCAAGCGCGCCGAGGCGATCGGCCAGTTCGACCTGTTCGGCTTCGACGACGATGCCGGGGCTGGCCTGGGGGACATGTTCGCCGTCCGGGTGCCCGAGGGGGAGTGGGACAAGTCGGTGCTGCTGAACTTCGAGCGCGAGATGCTCGGCCTCTACGTCAGCGACCATCCGCTGCTGGGCGTCGAGCACATCCTGCGCTCGGAGGCCGAGGTCAGCATCGCCGATCTGCAGACCGAGGCGGTCAAGGACGGCGAGAAGGTGACGGTGGCCGGCATCCTGTCCAGCGTCACCCGGCGGATGACCAAGGACGGCAAACCCTGGGCCCAGGTGGTGCTGGAGGATCTCGAGGGCTCCGTCGAGGTGCTGTTCTTCCCGGCGTCCTACGCCCAGGTCGGCCTGCAGATCGCCGAGGACGCGATCGTGGTGATCAACGGCCGGGTGGACGCCCGGGAGGACACCATCCGCATCATCGGCTCGGACCTGATGCTGCCCGACCTGACCAAGGGGATGGACGGCCCGCTGCGGCTGGTGATGAACCAGCAGCAGTGCCGGCAGGCGATCGTGGAGAACCTCAAGGAGATCCTGCGCTCGCACCCGGGACCGACCCCGGTCGAGATCCAGCTGACCTTCGGCCAGCAGCTGCGGACCACGCTGCCGGACTACCGGGTGACACCGTCGCAGGGGCTGATGGGTGACATCAAGGCGCTGCTCGGGCCGAACGCGATCGGCGACCAGCACGTCGGAAGCTCGCCGGGTCGCTGAGGGTTCGTCGCTTGGGTCCGTGGCGGAAACTTGCCGGGGCCTGCGAACGTTGAGAAGGACATGAGCGAGCAGATCAGCCCCCGGTGGTCGTCAGGGTCTCGCGGCAACCCGCAATGGCCCTTCTTTGAAGAGGTCCCGGTGTCCGGCGAGCATCCGGTCATCGAGGTGGGCAACATCGGCCCGGGCTCGGCGGCCAGCCAGGCGGTGCTGCGCCGGTACCTGCTGACCCGGGCGCTGGGCAGCTCCATCGTCAACGCCGTCCAGTGGACCGGTGTCGTGGTGCTGCTGCTCGCTGGGCTGAGCTGGCTCGGCGACCAGAAGCTGCTGGCGGTGCTGCTCGGCCTGGTCGCGCTGGTGATTCTGGCGGTTCGCGGCGTGCTCAGCGCTCTTGCCCGCCGGCTCTCGGGAGCCAGCAGGCTGGGGCCGCTGGAGCCCCGGGTGGCCGCCCTGGTCACCCGAACCCGTCGGGAGCTGCGCCGCGAGCTGCGCCGGGTCGGGCTGCCGGGCGTGCCGTGGGCGCCGATCCTGATCGTCTGGCGGCTGGTGCGGCCCCTGAAGCGCGTGCGCACGATGGCCTCGCTGAGCCGGGTGGACCTGACCAAGGTGGTGCCGCCCAGCCAGGTGGATGAGCTGCAGATCCTGCTGAGGCAAGCGCCGTTCGGCCGCTTCTAACCCGACTGCCACGAACTGGTGCGCGCCTGAACCGCAGTAGTGCAATGATCGGCCATCTGCAGGCGGCTATTGGACGCGGTGCGCGACGACCCAGGTCGGCATTGCGAACGGTGAGTAGTCCTGATGGGGCTTAGGACCTGGGCGGGCCGCCGTCGGCGGGCCAATGCTGGCCGGCGCGGCGACATCCATCGTAACGCTGCCGGTTCCGGTGCCAACCCGAGCCTGCGGAGGAAATTGGTGGTAGCCAGCCGAAGGGGGCGCATTCGACGCCGGAGCTTCACGCCATCGCTCGACGACCTCAGGCACGCATTACCGGTGACTTGGCGAAATTGCCCCTCGTGACCCCGCGATCAGCAAGGTTGGTTGGTACCGGAGTCTGCTTCTAAGCGTGGCGTGCTGGCATGTCAGGCTTCGGGGGTCGGCTTCGCAGATTCAGCGACTAAGTCACTGATGGCCACAGTCGCGAGTCTGAGATCTCCGCGCTCCTTGCCTTTGAGAAACAGCGCAAAATCCCCCGTCGTGTGGAAATGATCAGAGTCGGTCGAGTGCTGGAGCTGCCCATAGCTCTTGCCAGGGCATGCGTTGCGTTCTTGCGCTCCAACGCGCCTGCAACGCCTGGTAGCGGGTCGTCGGACTCATATGCGCCCAGTATTTCGGAATACTCGAACCGCTCTGCGACAGGCTTCGGAATCATGCCTTTCAACCAACTAACGATGACAGCTGAGTCCGCGATCAGCACGGTGGCGTCGGTGGCGTTTCGCTGGCCACGATTGAGGCCATCGCTTAGACCTTTGAGTACATGTTGAGGACGTTCACCTGATCGGAGGAGCGCTAGGGCTGCCGATTCAACCTTGGACATGAGACCCCTTACTAAGCTGATGAAGCAGGTGCGGCAGGATAAGTAGGGACGCGCTCCGCGTCGTGGTCGTTCGCTCGTAGGTACATCCTTACTCGAAGCCGTCTGAAGGGCCAACCATAACGGTTTTGGATTGACAGCGTGCTGCTTTGACACTAGGGGCAGATTCGCTAGTTATTGCGCCTTGCTTGCCTAACGTGGGTGTGTGTTTGTCGCGGCAGACAGCTAGCCTTTAGAAGTCATGGCTTCAACGGTCCGAGCTGAGCTGATTCCGTGCGCGATCAACGATCCGTCCCAGCAGGTCGAGCCAGCGGGCGCGTACGACTTCGTACGGCTCAAGCCATTGCGCTACAGCCATGGGAACGGGATGTCCGATTTCTTCGAGGAGAATTTCCACGGGAGTCCACGTCGAGGTACGAAATGGCACAAGCAGCGTAAGGTGGTGGGCTTCCCGCGCAGTGTCGTCATCCTGCGCGGCCCACGCACGAAGCGCCAGGGCTTGGCCCTGAGCGCGGTAAGGTTGATGGCGCCGACCGCTGAGTTCCGCAAGTTCTGCCATGCAGGCGGAAAACACGTCCTCGTCGAACAGGTGGGTCTCGGCGAGAACACCAAGGCTGTCGGCCCGGGCTCCGTCATGGCCCACGCGAACTGCTATGTCGTACACTTCCTGAATATCAGCCTCGTTGACTCCGGCCTCGCGATGTTGTGCGATGAGCCAGTCACCAAGCAATTCGACCTGGAAGCGCCGGCTGCGTGCGCGCTCGACTCGCTCCCGTAAATTCTCTGCCGCGCCCTCGAAGTCACCGTGATTTCGTCTGATCACAGCACGCAGCAAATGAAGCTGCGAATCCGTGAGATTTTCAACGTGGCTTGTTGCGTCCTGATAACGCCGTGCGAGCCGAAGTGTCACAGCCAACTGATAGCGATACAGCGACGGTCGGTCGTCGAAATCGGCGATGAGTTGCTCGAATTGGTCGAGGGCCTCCTCGGTGCGCCCCGCCTTACGAAGGTCGTATGCTCGCCACAGGCCGGCCGTAGATGCGATTGCGCTTCGTCGATCGATCAGGGCACCCATTGCGGCCGTGACGTCTTCTGCGTCTGCACGTGCGCGCAGTTGCAGGAACTGCAAGGTAGCGACCAGATCTTGGTCCGCCGCGTCGGGTGCGCGCACTGCGATCCGAGTCGATAGATCCCGAATGTTCGGCGAACGCCGGATGGCATCGATAAGCCAGGGCGCGAAGGTGCCGTTCTCGGTCGCGACGTTCAGGCCGAGCGCCAACGAGTCGATCGCTCCGAGATCGTCAGCGGCGTTCATGGCACTTTCGAAGCGCGAGGCGGCTTCAGTCAGAGCTCGATTCGCCCGCTCGCGCCAATCGGATTCGCTCCATCCGCCCACCACCGCAGAGCCGGCTTCCCGGACCAAGGCGCGAAGTTTGTCGTGGATCCGGTGCGGGTACACGCTCCCGGGATTTGTGCGGATGAATTCCTTTTTCAAGAGCTGTTCCACAGCCCCATGCGTCAGCTGGCCTGCGGCAGCCACGAAGTTCGTGTCGAAATAAGGGAGCAGACACGCAGTCCTGAACGCATCCGCCACTGGAGCAGGCAGATCGCGCAAGAGCCGCTCGACCAACTTCGGGAGGGGACCCGCGAGATCGGCCGCCGTAAGCAAACGACCCGGCGAAGATCGCTCGATCGCAACCGCGACGATAGTGTCCAGGTGTAGCGGCCACCCATCCGATGTCTCGGCAAGTTGGGCAATCAGGATGTCTTCAACCGCGATGTCGTTCCGCGCGAACGAAGTACGCAGGAACAACTCAGCGTCCACTACCGATAGGTTGCCTATGCGGTGCTGACGGGGCTCATCCAGCGGTGGGGATTCGGTGGAGAGCAATGGCCACGCCTTGGCGCCAAGCACCGCCAAATCGGTTGATGAGGGTTCGTGCCATCTTAGACTGTCTCTACCAGTTATGACAAATAGGAAATAGGGCAGCCGAGACACCAGCCTGTTAAGTGTGCCTTCTCCCAGATGCGTCTCGCCTGGTATCTGTAGTCGATCCATATGATCGACGAATATGACGATCAGTGGCCTCTTTTCTGGCTCCATTCGATCGATTTGCTCACTAAGCATGAACGCAATACGACCGGCGACCAAGGCGATTTCCTCGACCGAGCCAGAAAGCGATTCACAATCTTTCACCAGCTCGGCGAGCTCGGGATAGTCGTTGAGAGTCTTCCGCGCCCGCGACCGTGCGTGAGCGGTCTTCAACACGAACTGACCGGCGCCGAACGTAGCGGCGCCGAGGCCTCCGGAGATAGCAACATCGGCCCCTGCGATCACATCACCGACCAGGCCGGCAAGGACGTCTGACAGAGTCGTCGAGCCAGCGCGAGGTGTCCGCAGCCGCAACTCGACACCGGGGCGCAGCGATCGGTGGAACGAGCCGAAGGCGAGGTCAAATGCCGGCCAGGTCGACTCTAGTCGGCCGAGTTGTCGCCGGAGTTCTATGAGCAGGGGAAGAGGGTCGAGTCCGCCGTGAGAGTCATTGACATCCCACCGGACGATCGCGCTGACGGCAGTCTCGGGGGCCTCGCCCCATCCCGACGTAGTCTCCCCCTCAGGGTCGATCCAGTCAGCAAGATGCCGGGAGAGGTCGGTTTTGCCAACCCCGCCATGCCCGTAGAACGTGAGTACGTTCCGTAGAACGGTGGAGCTGACGCGATTGGAGTTCATTCGTTCGCGGTGCTGCCGCAGCGCATTCCGCAGCACCGTCGCCTCATCGACACGATCAATGAATATCTTGTGATCGCTGGCGTCCAGTCGATCTGGATTATCCATTGAGTTTCCTGTTCTGATGAGTGAATGCTTCGCGGCAATCTACTCGATTCCGGGGCACCGTCGAGCATGCATGTACCTGGTTCGGCCACGGATCCAATGACACCCGCACGGCTAATGGCTCGCACCCGCTGCAACGCCCACTTCAGGCCAGTTCCGATCGTCCAGTGTGTTCAACGCTCTGCCGACTCTGTAGAGGGCGTATCGCGCCCTCGGAAGCGACTTCTGGATCCCGACTCCCAGATAACCCGGCTAGGCGAGGCTTTTGTTCACCTTTCTGCCTTGCGAGGATGGGGCGGTGACCGACCAAGATCAGCCGCCGCCCGGCCGGCGTGGTGTGCGGTTGCGGGCAGCGCTGGCGGATCGGGCCAGGACCGGGCTGGGGCTGATCCTGTCCCGGCGGCTCAAAACCGGCGCCGTCCCCAGCCGTGGCGTCGCCTTCGTCGGCACCGTCTGGACCGGTGGCGCCGACGAGCCCAGGTTCGAAATGGTGGTCCTCGACGGCGCCGGCCGGGTCGCCGACATCCGCGCCGAACGCTCCGGCCTGCCCAGCGACCTGCTCGTGCTGGGCGGGGTAAGCCACTGGGTGGTGCCCGGCATCACCGATGCCCATGTGCACCTGAGCCCGCCGACCGACGGCACAACCGAACCCCTGAGCACCGGCCTGGAGACCGGGCTGGTCGGCATCCGCGACCTGGCGGCCCCACTGCGACAGGCGCTGCGCTGGCGCACCGGGCACCAACCACCGCCACCCGGCTGGCCGGTGGTCGCGGTCAGCGGTCCGGTGCTGATCGCTCCCGGCGGATATCCCGCCTCCTGCTGGGCCGGCGACGGCGACACCGAGTTCGTGAACTCACCGGTGCAGGCCCGCTGGGCGGTGCAGCGGCTTGCCGCCGACGGGATGGACGTCATCAAGCTCGGCCTCGACCCCGGTCCCCACGCCCGGCCGGTGCCGCCACCGGCGGTGGTCCGCGCCGTGGTGAACGCCGCCCACGACGCCGGGCTCGCGGTGGTGGCCCACGCCCTGAGTGTCGAGCTGGTCAGCCGCGCCGTCGACGCCGGGGTGGACGAACTGGCGCACATCCCGACCGAACGGCTGCCCGCCGACCTGATCGAGCGCATCGCCGGCAGCGGGATCAAGCTCACCTCGACCCTGCAACGGTTCTTCTCCGAAGGCTTCGGACGCGACGCAGCAGCCAACGCAGCCGACCTGGTGGCGGCCGGGGCGACGCTGCTCTACGGCACCGACGGCGCAGACCAAGGCCGCTCCGGGGCCGTCCCTGCCGTGGACCCGCGCGAGCTGGACCGGCTAGCCGCCGCCGGGCTCGGCCGGCTGGGAGCCTTGCGCGCAGCCACCGAGCACAGCGCCGGAGCCGCCGGGATGCGTCGGCGGACCGGCCGGCTGCGGGTCGGCGAGCCGGCCGCGCTGGTGCTGCTGCCGGCCAGCCCGCTGGTCGAGCCGGGTGTCTGGCGGACGCCGAGCGCGGTGTTCGCCGACGGGCGGCTCACCGTCAGCCCCAACGCGCCCAGCCACCGAGCCGCCCGGCCGATCGCGCCCGCAGCCGGGCAGCCAGCCACCTGACCGCCGACCTGCTGCCACCACGGCCGCCCCCGCTCGGGGCACCTTGCCGGACGCAGCGCGATGGTGGCTGGCGTCCCAGCGCGTCGCCCTGTTCTCAATCGGGTCGGGTTGCGACGGGTTGGCGCAGGATCGTCCTCAGCTTGGCGGGTTCGGTCTTGCGGAAATCAGAAAGGTAGATCTCGTGGTGGCGTCCTCGTGGCAGGAGCCCGTGGGCGGGCAGGTACTCGGCATGCAGGCGCTCGAGTGTCGGGCCCTCATCGTCATAGGAGCCGACGTGCAAGATCTGCGCGCTGCGGCCCTCGGCGTAGCGCTCGAAGCGAATCAGGCTCAGCGTCGGCAACCCCTTCCGCTCTGCGGCGGTCAGAGCTTCATCGACGATCTCGCGGGTGATCCAGTCGGGCTGGGCGATCATCATCGTCCAGTCCCATGCGCCCTTGTCGCGGG
>NZ_DASVSG010000044.1:0-15499 GCF_036388195.1 Jatrophihabitans sp.
ATGGGCCTGGTCTCCGACGAGGTCGACGGCAAGACGGAGTACGTCGCGCTGACCGACATCCTCGGTGCCGAGGACGCCTTCGGTGACATGGACTTCAAGGTCGCCGGCACCAAGGACTTCGTGACCGCGCTGCAGCTGGACACCAAGCTCGACGGCATCCCGTCCGAGGTGCTGGCCGCGGCGCTGTCGCAGGCCCGCGATGCCCGGCTGCACATCCTGGACGTGATGGCCGAGGCGATCGACCGTCCGGACGAGATGAGCCCGTACGCCCCGCGGGTCACCGTGGTGAAGATCCCGGTCGACAAGATCGGCGCGGTGATCGGCCCCAAGGGCCAGATGATCAACGCCATCCAGGACGAGACCGGCGCCCAGATCACCATCGAGGACGACGGCACCATCTACGTCGGAGCGTCCGACGGCCTGTCCGCGGCCGCCGCGGTGGACCGGATCAACGCCATCGCCAACCCGCAGATGCCCAAGGTCGGCGAGCGGTTCCTGGGCACCGTGGTCAAGACCGCGGCGTTCGGCGCGTTCGTCTCGCTGCTGCCCGGCAAGGACGGCCTGGTGCACATCTCCAAGCTCGGCAACGGCAAGCGGATCGGCAAGGTCGAGGACGTGGTGAACGTCGGCGACAAGCTGCAGGTGGAGATCGTCGAGATCGACCAGCGCGGCAAGATCAGCCTGGTGCCGGTGCCTGAGGACGGCGCCGAATCGGTTCCGGCCGAAGCGGGCGCGACCGAGTAAGCAGCACGACCGAGTAGGCACAGCACGACCTGCGGTACCCGAGGGCGGGTGTCCGGACTTCGACGTCCGGGCGCCCGCCCTCGGCCTGTCCCACGGAGAACCACGGGCTCCCACGGACAACCACGGGCAACGACGCGCAAAAGCCGAAATAGGGTCGTCGCAACGGTTGGCTGTCTGCAAGACTCGGGCTAGTGTCTTGTAGTCCGATCGGAAAGACAGAACCAATGGAGTCGACATGACGACCGCCCCTGGCCGCCGCACCGGCGCCGCCCTGCTCGCCGCCGCATCCGTCCTGCTGGCCCTGACCGGCTGCTCGTCGTCGTCGGACGCCTCGGCCGACGGCAAGCTGTCGCTGGTGGCCTACTCGGTGCCCAAGCCCGCCTACGAGGCGCTGACCGCGGCCTTCGCCGCCACCGAGCAGGGCAAGGGCGTCAGCTGGGCCTCCTCCTACGGCGCCAGCGGCACCCAGAGCCAGGCGGTCGGCAACGGCCAGAAGGCCGACTACGTGGCCTTCTCCCTGGAGCCGGACATGACCAAGCTGGTGCCCAAGTTCGTCGAGGAGGGCTGGAACTCCGGCCCGACCAAGGGCATGGTGTCGAACTCGGTGGTCGTGATCGCGGTCCGCAAGGGCAACCCGCTGCACATCACCGGCTGGGACGACCTCACCAAGCCGGGCGTCAAGATCGTCACACCGGATCCGGGCTCGTCCGGCTCGGCCAAGTGGAACATCCTCGCCGCGTACTCCCATGTCCTGGCCGGTGGCGGCACCGAGGCGCAGGCGCAGGACTACCTGAAGGCGTTCTTCGCCAACGTCGTGAGCAAGCCGACCAGCGGGGCCAACGCGACCTCGACCTTCCTCAACGGCACCGGCGACGTGCTGCTGTCCTACGAGAACGAGGCCATCGCCGCCCGGCAGAAGGGTCAGTCGCTGGACTACCTGGTGCCGGCCGAGTCCATCCTGATCGAGAACCCGGCCGCGGTGACCAAGACCGCGCCGCAGCAGGCCAAGGACTTCCTGGCGTACGTGCAGAGCGCCGACGGGCAGAAGGTCTTCGCCGGCAAGGGCTACCGCCCGGTGATCAAGGACGTTCCGGTCGGCGCCGTGACCGGCGCGAACGATCCGGCCAACCCGTTCCCTGCGGTGGCCAAGCTGCAGACGATCGCCGATCTCGGTGGCTGGAGCGCGGTGAACAAGAAGTACTTCGACAAGAACGCCGGCATCGTCACCAGGATCATGGCCGGCAAGGGTGGCTGAGTCGCCGGGCGCCGCTCTGAAGCCAGCACCGCTGAGCGCGGCGCCGACCCGGCGGCACGCGCCGCCGCCGGAGGACCGGATGCGGCTCGGCGCGGCATCCGGCGCCGGGCTCGGGATCGCGGTGCTCTGGCTGAGCCTGCTGGTGCTGCTGCCGCTGTCGGCGGTGGTGGCCAAGGGAGCCGGCGCGGGCCTGGCCAACTTCTGGGCCGCGGTGACCACCGACGAGGCGCTGGCGACGATCCGGCTGACGGTGCTGGCATCGGTGGCGGTCAGCCTGGTCAACGCGGTGATGGGCACCCTGATCGCGTGGGTGCTGGTGCGCGAGGACTTCGCTGGCAAGCGGCTGATCGAGGTGTTGATCGACATCCCGTTCGCGCTGCCGACGATCGTGGCCGGCCTGGTGCTGAACACCCTGTACGGCCCGCACAGCCCGATCGGGGTGAACTGGTACGCCACCCGGCCCGGGGTGCTGGTGGCGCTGCTGTTCGTCACCCTGCCGTTCGTGGTGCGCACCGTCGAGCCGGTGCTGCTGTCGCTGGAGACCGAGGCCGAGCAGGCGGCGGCCTCGCTGGGCGCGGGCCCGATCCGGACGTTCGTGCGGATCGTCCTGCCGGCCATTACGCCCGCCATCGCGTCCGGCGCCTCGCTGGCGTTCGGCCGGGCGATGGGGGAGTACGGCTCGGTCGTCCTGATCTCCGGCCAGCTGCCCCGGACCGAGGTCGCCTCGCAGTACATCTACCAGCAGATCGAGAGCGGCTACCTGCCGGACGCCGCGGCCACCGCGACCGTGCTGCTGGCAATCAGCGTGCTGGTGCTGGCCGCCCTGAACGGCCTGCGGTCCTGGGCGGCCCGGCGTGGCTGAGCTGACCGTGCTGACCGACACCTCCGGGCAGCGTCCGGGGGCTCCGGCCGCCGCGACCGCCCCGTCCAGGCCCGCTCGGCGGCGGCGGACCAGCCGGAGCCGGTGGGCGCTGCGGCTGGTGGCGCTGGCCTACGTGGGCGTGCTGGTGGCGCTGCCGCTCGGGCTGGTGCTCTGGCGCACCATCGACCAGGGCGCGGGCGTCTTCGTCGACGCCGTCACCGGTCCCGAGGCGATCGCCGCGTTCCGGCTGACCGCGATCGTCGCCGGATCCGCGATCGTGATCAACACCGTCTTCGGCGTCGGCGCGGCGCTGCTGCTGGCCCGGTACCGCTTCCGCGGCCGGCGCCTCTTGGACCTGCTCATCGACGTGCCGATCTCGGTGTCGCCGATCATCGTGGGGCTGGCGCTGATCCTGGCGTTCGGCTGGACCACCGGCTGGTTCGGGCCGGCCCTGCAGGGCGCCGGGTTGCAGGTCATCTTCGCCACTCCCGGCATGGTGCTGGCCACGGCCTTCGTGTCGCTGCCGCTGGTGGTCCGCGAGGTGCTGCCGGTGCTCACCGAGACCGGGCTGGACGAGGAGCAGGCGGCCCGGTCGCTGGGCGCCAACGCGGTGCAGCGGTTCCGCCGGATCACGCTGCCCACCATCAAGTGGGCGCTGGCCTACGGCGTGGTGCTCAGCGTCGCCCGGACCCTGGGCGAGTTCGGCGCCGTCCGGGTGGTCTCGGGCAACATCGGCAGCCAGACCCAGACCGTCACCCTGCTGGTCGACGAGCGCGCCGAGCAGTTCGAGCCGGGCGCCTACCAGCTCTCGGTGGTGCTCATCGCGGTGGCCGCGCTCTGCATCGTGATCATCTCGATCATCCGTCCGCACGAGAAGAAGTAGGCCCGCAGATGGGAATCCAGACCCGCGGCATCACCAAACGATTCGGCAGCTTCGTCGCGCTGGACGACGTCGACCTCGACGTCCCCAGCGGCCAGCTGACCGCGCTGCTCGGCCCCAGCGGCGGCGGCAAGTCCACCCTGCTGCGGATCATCGGCGGCCTGGACGAGGCCGACAGCGGGTCGGTGGTGATCGACGGGGTGGAGGCCACCGGCATCCCGGCCCAGCGCCGCAACGTCGGGTTCGTCTTCCAGCACTACGCGGCGTTCAAGCACCTGTCGGTCTACCGCAACGTCGCCTTCGGGCTGGAGATCCGCAAGCGGCCCAAGGACGAGATCCGGCAGCGGGTCCAGGAGCTGCTGGAGCTGGTGCACCTGGACCAGTTCGCCGACCGGCTGCCGGCCCAGCTGTCCGGTGGCCAGCGGCAGCGGATGGCGCTGGCCCGGGCGCTGGCGGTCGAGCCGAAGGTGCTGCTGCTGGACGAGCCGTTCGGCGCGCTGGATGCCAAGGTGCGCAAGGAGCTGCGGGACTGGCTGCGCCGGCTGCACGACGAGGTGCACGTCACCACCGTGTTCGTCACCCATGATCAGGAGGAGGCGCTGGAGGTCGCCGACTCGCTGGTGGTGATCAACCACGGCCGGATCGAGCAGGTGGGCAGCCCGAACGAGCTGTACGACCACCCGGCCAACGACTTCGTGATGGGCTTCCTCGGGCCGGTGACCCGGCTGGGCGCGCACCTGGTGCGCCCGCACGACATCGAGGTGCTGACCTCCGACAGCGCCGGGGCGGTGCCGGCCCGGGTGCAGCGGCTGAGCCGGGTCGGCTACCAGGTCCGCGCCGAGTTCACCGTCACCGCAGGGGGAGCGTCGGCTGCCGGGGAGGCAGGGGACGACGTCGACACCGCCGTCCAGCTGACCCGCGGCCAGGCCGACGCGCTCGGCCTGCAGATCGGCAGCGTGGTCTGGCTGCGGCCGTCCCCGCATGCCAGCGTGCTGACCGTCGGCTGATCAGACGCCTCTTCCCCATATTTCCCACCGACTTTGAGACAATGCCTCGATGGAGATCTCCGCGAAGAGCGACTACGCCGTGCGGGCGCTGCTGGCCCTGGCGGCCGAGGCTCCCAACCTGGTGAAGATCGATGTCGTGGTGGGTGAGCAGCAGCTGCCGCGCAAGTTCGTCGAGGCGATCCTGGGAGACCTGCGCCGGGCCGGCATCGTCCGGTCGATGCGGGGCGCCGACGGTGGCTACGCACTGGCCCGGCCGGCCGCTGAGATCTCGATCGGCTCGGTGATCCGGGCGGTCGACGGGCCGCTGGCCGAGGTGCGCGGGCTGCGCCCGGACGAGATGAACTACACCGGCCTGGCCGAGCACCTGCCCGGCCTGTGGGTGGCGGTGCGGGCCAGCCTGCGCAAGGTGCTGGACGAGACCTCGCTGCAGCAGCTGCTCACCGGCAAGCTGCCGCCGCACGTGCGCAAGATGGTGGACGATCCCGAAGCCTGGGCCCGGCGGGTCCGGTAGCGGGGCAGCGCCCAGCGGAGGGACATCGGATGCAGCTGGAGGTCGTGCTCGGCGACATCACCGAGCAGCAGGTCGACGCGGTCGTCAACGCCGCCAACTCCAGCCTGCTCGGCGGCGCCGGGGTGGACGGGGCGATCCACCGGCGGGGCGGGCCGGAGATCCTGGCCGACTGCCGGCGGCTGCGGGCCGAGGCGTACCAGAACGGGCTGCCCGCCGGGCAGGCTGTGGCGACCACCGCCGGGCTGCTGCCGGCCACCTGGGTGATCCACACCGTCGGCCCGGTGTACTCCGAGCGCGAGGACCGCAGCGCGATCCTGCGGTCCTGCTACCGGGAGTCGCTGCGGGTGGCCGGCGAGCTCGGCGCCCGGTCGATCGCGTTCCCGCTGATCTCGGCGGGCGCCTACCGCTGGCCGGTGCGCCACGCCCTCGAGATCGCCATCGGCGAGCTGCGCGCGGCAGGCCGGCAGGGCGGGCTGGGCGCCGCGCGGCTGGTGCTCTGGCAACCGCAGACGCTGGCCCTCGCGCAGGACGTGCTGGCCGCTGACGCCGGGCCGGCGCCCGGCACCGCTTAGGCTGTCAGCGTGAGCACACGCGCGAAGACCCGGACCCTGCCCGTCTCAGGCGGCGGCGTGATCAAGCGGACCGTGCTGCCCGGCGGCCTGCGGATCGTCACCGAGGCGATGCCGGGCGTGCGCTCGGCCAGCGTCGGCATCTGGGTGGGAGTCGGCTCGCGCGATGAGACGCCGTCGGTCGCCGGCGCCAGCCACTTCCTGGAGCACCTGCTGTTCAAGGGCACCCGGAACCGGTCCGCCCTGGACATCGCGATGCGGATGGACACCATCGGCGGCGAGTTCAACGCCTTCACCGAGAAGGAGCACACCTGCTTCTACGCCACCGTGCTGGACCGGCAGCTGCCGGTCGCGGTCGACATCATCGCCGACGTGGTGCTCAATGCCACCATCGCCGCCGCGGACGTCGACATCGAGCGCACCGTGGTGCTGGAAGAGATCTCGATGCGCGACGACGATCCCTCGGACCTGGTGCACGACGAGTTCGCCGCGGCGCTGTTCGGCGACGCGCCGCTCGGCCGGTCCATCCTGGGCAGCGAGGAATCGATCAACCAGCTCAGCCGCAAGCAGATCCACGGCTACTACTCCCGCCGCTACCGGCCCTCGGAGATGGTCGTGTCGGTGGCCGGCAACATCGACCACGCCGAGGTGGTGCGGCTGGTGCGCGCGGCGTTCACCGGCCGGCTCTTCGACGGCGATGCCGGCGCCGAGCCGCGGCCCGACCGGCGGCTGCACACGGCGCCGGCCCGGCCGGTCAGCGTGGTGGCCGATGACACCGAGCAGGCCAACATCGTGCTCGGCTCGATGGGGCTGTCCCGGTTCGACGAGCGCCGCTTCGTCCTCGGGGTGCTCACCACCGCCATCGGCGGCGGGATGTCGTCCCGGCTGTTCCAGCAGATCCGCGAGCAGCGCGGCCTGGCGTATTCCACCTACTCCTTCACCTCCTCCTACGCCGGTGACGGCCTGTTCGGCCTGTACGCCGGCTGCCAGCCGGGCAAGGCCGACGAGGTCGTCTCGATCATGACGGCGGTGCTGCGCTCGGTGGCCACCGACGGCCTCGGCGCCGACGAGATCGAGCGGGGCAAGGGCCAGTTGTGCGGTGGCATGGTGCTCGGGCTGGAGGATTCCGGATCGCGAATGACCCGGATCGGCAAAGCTGAACTGACCTACGGCGACGTGCTGGGGCTCGATGACCTGCTAGGGCTGGTGCAGGCGGTGACACTGGACCAGGTCAACGAGCTGGCCGCGGAGCTCGCTGCCCAGCCGACCTGCCTGACCGTCGTCGGGCCGTTCGGCGAGCACGACTTCGACGCCGCGGTCTGAGGAGCGCTGGGATGAGCGAGCTGATCACGGTCGGGGTGCTGGGCGCGCGCGGCCGGATGGGGCAGCAGGTGTGTGCGGCCGTGGACGCGGCGGCGGACCTGGACCTGGTTGCGGCCATCGACCTCGACGACCCGATCTCGGCCGCCGTCGAGGCCGGCGCGAGGGTACTGGTCGACTTCACCCATCCGGACGCGGTGATGGACAACCTGCGCTTCGCCATCGACCACCAGCTGCATGTGGTGGTGGGCACCACCGGATTCACCGACGACAAGCTCGCCACGGTGGCGCAGTGGCTGGCCGACCAGCCCGGGGTGGGCGTCCTGGTCGCGCCGAACTTCGGCATCGGCGCGGTGCTGGCGATGAAGTTCGCCCAGCTGGCCGCGCCCTATTTCGAATCGGCCGAGGTCATCGAGCTGCACCACCCGCAGAAGGCGGACGCGCCGTCGGGAACCGCCACCAGCACCGCGCGGCTGATCGCGGCGGCGCGCGCCCGGGCCGGCATGAGCGCCGCGCCGGACGCGACCACGGCCGAGGTGCCCGGCGCCCGGGGCGCTGACCTGGACGGGGTCCGGGTCCACTCGGTGCGCGCGACCGGTCTGGTCGCCCATCAGGAGGTGCTGTTCGGCACCGAGGGCGAGACGCTGACCATCCGGCACGACTCGCTGAACCGGTCCTCGTTCATGCCCGGGGTGCTGCTGGCCGTCCGCGAGGTCGGCAACCGGCCCGGTCTCACCGTCGGTCTGGACCCGTTGCTGGGGCTGTGACAAGGCAATGACCGAAGATCGCGGCGACGAACGAGCGATCGACGACCGCGGCGGACCCGAGCTCGTGGTGAAGAGGCGGACGAACCCGCTGCTGCTGGTGGCGGTGCTGCTCGCCGCGATGATGTTCTACTACGCTCGCCGCTGTGCACCTACGGCGGCTCGCTAACGCTCGCCGCGGCGCGCGACGGGCAGGTCGGACTGGCCGACGTTCTTGTCCAGCCAGTCGATCAGCGGCTGCATCGCCCGCCAGGCCTTGACGATCTCGGTCCTGGCCCGGGCGGTCTGCAGCCAGTCCGGACAGCCGAACTCACGGGTGGCCCAGATCGACTTGTGCCGCAACAGCTCCTGGCGGGGATGGTCCTTGTCGTAGCCGCTGGGGATCCGGCTCAGCTGGTCGCCCCGGATCTCCAACTTCGCCTTGGTCGCGGCCTTGATCGTCTGCGCCAGCGCCTCGCCGGGAAGGTCCTCGGCCACCGCCCGGCGGTAGCGCGCGAGCTGGTCCGAGGCAAGGTCGTAGTACCCGCCGCTGGCGTACAGGCCCGCCGCCGACACCTGCAGGTAGCGCCGCGACTCGGTGAAGTAGACGCCCTGATGGGTCTTGTACGGCGTCTTGTCCTTGGCGAACCGGACGTCGCGGAACGGCCGGAAGAACTTCGCGGCGCCGAACTCCTGGCCGAGCTCGGCGGCCAGCTCCTGCAGCGGGGCCTTGACCTGCTCGTCGTAGATGTGGCGGTGCGCCGTCCAGAACGACTTGGAGTTGTCCGCCTCGAGATCTTCGTAGAAGTCCAGCGCGGCGAACGAGATCCCCTCGAAGGTCACCGGGTGGCTCCTTTCCCTCGTGCGATTTCTCGTGCGATCACGGGTGGCTGATGCGGTCCGGCGCGGCGGGTGCTCAGTCGGCGAGCGCGGCGTGCAGCCGCAGCTCGGTGACGGTGCCGACCCCGGTGTCCAGGTCGCGCCGCAGGCCGTCGGCCTCCCAGCCGGCCGAACGGTAGAACTGCAGCGAGGCGGTGTCGGCCACCGGCACCCAGGCCACCAACCGGGTGACCCCGGCCGGCCGGGTGAGGTCGACGACGGCGGCCAGCAACCGCGAGCCGTGCCCGCGCCGGCCCCAGCGCGGCTCGACCAGCAACATGCTGATCGCGGCGGTGCGCAGCGGGTCGGGATCCTGCGGCTGGCGGTCGGCGTCCGGGCCGAAGGCGGCGAAGCCGACCCGGAACTCGCCCTCCATCGCCACCAGGACGTGGAAGCTCGGTGATGGCGGCGCGGTGACGGCCGCATGCCAGCTGGCCGCTATCTGCTCCGTGCTCAGCGACTGCAGGACCGGCGCCGGCAGCACTGTCTGATACGCCAGCCGCCAGGTGTCGAGCTGGATCCGGGCGAGCTCGGGAACGTCGCCGGCAGTCGCCGGCCGGACGCTTACATCTGCCACGTCAGACAGCCTAGGCGACGGGCCGGGAGAGCAACCGGGGCGGCAGCTCAGCCGCTGCCGTCCCGTGGCTGGTCGCTGACGTACCTGGCGGCTCCGAGTGCGTCGTTGGCCGCGGTGCAGGGGTCGCTCCGGCGAGCCGCCCTGCTACCGGGCCAACGATCGAGGCTGCCTCGCTGAACGTCGCGGCGGCGATGACGCGCCGCTGTCGGACGGGCATGGTCCAATGTGGCGTGCCTTCAGCCGACTTGTCCGCAGCGGCAGCCCGCCGCATCGCCCTGGCGGCCCAGGGTTTCGGCGTGCCCCGGCCGGCCGGGCCGATCACCGCCCGCCACATCCGCAAGGTCGTCGACACCATGGCGCTGCTGCAGCTGGACTCGGTGAACGTCCTGGACCGGTCGCACTACCTGCCGGTGTTCGCCCGGCTCGGCCCGTACCCGCGCGAGATCCTGGACCGGTTGACCGGGCACACCGCCGGCCGGCTGCAGCGGGAGTACGTCGAGTACTGGGCGCACATGGCCTCGCTGATCCCGCTGGCCACCCACCCGCTGCTGCGCTGGCGGATGGCCCGGGCCCGCCGGGAGGCGTGGGGCGACCTCGGACGGATCACCGCCGAACAGCCGGATCTGATTGACCAGGTCCGCAGGCTCGTCGCCGAGCGCGGACCGGTGCGCAGTTCCGACGTGGGGCAGCAACGGCGGCCGAAGACGCCCGGCGAGATGTGGAACTGGCACGACGGCAAGGTGGTGCTGGAGTACCTGTTCCGGGCCGGCGAGATCGGCGCGGCCCGCCGGGTGAACTTCGAACGCCACTACGACCTGATCGAGCGAGTGCTGCCGGCCGCCATCCACAACCAGCCGACCCCCACCAAGGAGGACGCCCAGCGCGAGCTGGTCCGGATCGGCGCGCGGGCCTACGGCGTGGCCACCGAGCCGGACCTGGGGGACTACTTCCGGCTGCCGCGGGCCGATTCCAAGGCGCGGGTCGCCGAGCTGGTCGAAGCCGGTGAGCTGCTGCCGGTGACGGTGGCCGGCTGGGGCTCCCCGGCCTACCTGTGGCCGGCCGCCCGCCGTCCCCGCCGGATGGCGGCCCGGGCGCTGCTCAGCCCGTTCGACCCGGTGGTCTGGTACCGGGCCCGGACACTGCGGTTGTTCGGCTTCCACTACCGGATCGGGATCTACACCCCGCAGGAGCAGCGGGTGCACGGCTACTACGTGCTGCCGTTCCTGCTCGGCGACACCCTGGTGGGCCGGGTGGACCTCAAGGCCGACCGGCAGGCCGGCGTGCTGCGGGTCCAGTCGGCGTGGGCGGAACCCGGCGTCGATCACGCCGAGGTGGCCGTCCAGCTGGCGGCCGCGCTGGCCGAGCTGGCTGCCTGGCAGGGATTGGAGGGCGTGCGGGTCGCCGGCCCGGGTGACCTGGCGCCCGCGTTGGCGGACGTGCTGAGCCGGTCCCATCCGGCGCCCCAGGAAGTCCGCTGGCAGGCCTCCGGAGCGGCGATGGCAGCGGCCGGGGACTAGACGAGCTGACGATGACCCGCTTTGCCGAGCTGCTGGCCGACGCCGCGGAGCTGAGCGCCGCCGGCCAGCGCCGGATCCTGGGCATCACCGGGCCGCCGGGAGCGGGCAAGTCCACGCTGGCACAGCGGCTGGCAGCCGCCCTGGGCCCCGAGCGCGCCGTCCTGGTGGGCATGGACGGCTTCCACATCGGCGACGCCGAGCTCCGCCGCACCGGCCTGCGCGATCGCAAGGGCGCGCCCGACACCTTCGACCGCGCCGGGTACGCAGCCCTGGTGCACCGGCTGCGCCACGAGGCCGGCACCGTCTACGCGCCCGCCTTCGACCGCGCCCTGGAGGACTCGATCGCCGCCGCGATCGCGGTGCCGGCCACCACGCCGCTGGTCATCACCGAGGGCAACTACCTGCTGCTATGGCCGGAGATCCGCCCGCTGCTGGACGAGGTCTGGTACCTGGACCCGCCGCCGGCGGCCCGGCGCGATGCCCTGATCAGCCGGCACGTGGCCTTCGGCAAGTCCCCGGCCGAGGCCGAGAGCTGGGTGCAGACCTCGGACGAGCGCAACGCCGGGGCAGTCGCCGCCGGGCGCGACCGGGCCGACCGGGTGCTGGGCTGGACCGCCGACTGAGCAGCCGGCAGAGGTGTCCGTCCGGGCCGGCAGGGATGTCTGCGCGCCGAAATGCAGTCACCGCCGGTCGACGACGGTAACCTGAAGGCCATGTCTAGTACGGATCGCACCCGCCCGTTCGGCCAGCTGCTCACCGCCATGGTCACCCCGTTCACCGTTGCCGGTGAAGTGGATCTGGCCGCCGCGCGGGAGCTCGCCGAGTACCTGGTGGACACCCAGCACAACGACGGCCTGGTGATCAACGGCACCACCGGCGAGGCGCCGACCACCTCCGACGGCGAGAAGGCGGAGTTGCTGGCCACCGTGGTCGATGCGGTCGGCGACCGGGCGAGCGTGCTGGCCGGGGTGGGGACCTTCGACACCGTGCATTCGGTCCAGCTCGCCGAGCAGGCTGCCAAGGCCGGCGCGGACGGGCTGCTGGTGGTCACCCCGTACTACTCCCGGCCGCCGCAGGCTGGGATCCTGCGGCACTTCCGGGTGATCGCCGACGCCAGCCCGCTGCCGGTGATGGTCTATGACATCCCGGGCCGGACCGGGGTGCGGCTGGAGACCGAGACGCTGATCGAGCTGGCCGCCCACGAGCAGGTCGTGGCGGTCAAGGACGCCCGCGGTGACCTGGCGGCCTCTGCCAGGGTGCTGGCCGAGACGGACCTGGCCTACTACGCCGGCGACGACGCGCTCCTGCTTCCGCTGCTCTCGATCGGCGCGACCGGGCTGGTCGGCACGTCCACCCACTTCTCCGGCGCCGCCACCAGGCAGCTGCTGGATGCCTACGGGCGGGGCGACACCGCCGAGGCGCTGCGGATCTACCGGCAGCTGCTGCCCATCTACACCGGCATCTTCCGCACCCAGGGAGTGATCCTGGTCAAGGCCGGCCTGGCGTTGCAGGGCCGGCCGGTCGGGCCGGTCCGGCTGCCGATGGTCGAGGCCACCGAGCACGATCTGAGCCACCTGCGCCAGGACCTGGCCGCCGCCGGGCTCGCCTAGCTCCCGGCCCAGCCTGCCGGGGTAACCGGCTCGGGCCTCGACCCCCCAGGCGCTTCGGTGTCGATCCGCCCTCAACTTGCAGTTGAGCGTTACCGTTGCCAGGTGGCAACCTCCGGAACCAGGACCCGACAGCCGACCTCCAAGAAGGCGTCGGGGCCCGGGCGTGCCCGCACCGGCGGCTCCGCGCCGGCCGGCCGCAGCCGCCCGTCCGGCCGCTCTTCCCGTACCCCCGCCCGCCAGCGTCCGCTGCTGGCCGGTCTCGGCCGGCTGCTCGTCCAGCTGTGGCGGGCGCTGAGCGCCACCGTGGGGACGCTGGCCCGGGCGGTGGGTCGCAACGCGGCCACCGCTCGCGAGCTGGATCCGGCGCACCGCCGGGACGGCGAGGGCCTCGCGGTGCTGGCGCTGGGGCTGATCTCGGCGATCGCGGTGTGGTTCGCCGCGGCCGGCCCGCTGGGCGAGGCGATCACCGGGCTGTTCCGGCTGCTGGTGGGCAACCTGGCGTTGTTGCTGCCGCCGCTGCTCATCGCCTGGTCGGTGCACCTGCTGCGCCAGCAGCCGCATCCCGAGCGGCGTGGCCGGCTGCTGGTCGGCGGGCTGGCAATCCTGCTCACGGTGACCGGCATGCTGCACCTGTGGGCCGACTCGCCCCGGGACGAGACCGGCTGGTCGCATGCCGGCGGGGTGACCGGGGTGCTCGCCGGCCAGCTGGAGCGGGTGCTGCCGGCCGGCCTGGTCGTCCTGCTGCTGTTCCTGCTCGGCGCCTTCGGCGTGCTGGTGGTGACCGCCACCCCGCTGAACCAGCTGCCCGGCCTGGTGCGTGACCTGATCGCCGCTCCCGCCGCCGACCGGTCCCCGGCCCAGGGCACCGAGGACGGCCGAGGGGCCGAGCCGGGCCTGCCGGACGAGGCCGACCCGTTCCTGGACGACCCGTTTCCGGCCGGTGACCCGGCTACTGGGGACACTGAGAACGCCGGGGCCGACCAGGGCGCCCGCAAGCCACGCAAGCCCCGGATCGCCAAGCCGGCCGTGGAGGACGACCTGCCACCGGTCACCCGGCCCACCCAGCTGGAGCTGCACGGCGGCGCTGCCTACATCCTTCCCTCGCCCGACATCCTGGGCGTCGGGTCCCAGCACCTGGCCCATACCAAGGCCAACGACGAGGTGATCGCCTCGCTCTCCCAGGTGTTCGAGGAGTTCAACGTCGACTGCGCGGTCACCGGATTCAGCCGCGGCCCCACGGTGACCCGATACGAGGTGGAGCTCGGCCCGGGCGTCAAGGTGGAGCGGATCATCCAGCTGGCCCGCAACATCGCCTACGCGGTGAAGAGCCCGGACGTCCGGATCATCAGCCCGATCCCCGGCAAGTCCGCGGTCGGCGTCGAGATCCCGAACACCGATCCGGAGATCGTGATGCTCGGGGACGTGCTGCGCTCGAACGTGGCGCTGCGCGACCACCACCCGATGCTGGCGGCGCTCGGCAAGGACGTCGAGGGCGGCTTCGTGGTGGCCAACCTCGCCAAGATGCCGCACCTGCTGGTCGCCGGCGCCACCGGAGCCGGCAAGTCCTCCTGCATCAACTCCCTCATCCTGTCGGTGCTGACCCGGGCGACCCCGGACGAGGTCCGGATGGTGCTGATCGATCCCAAGCGGGTCGAGTTCGCCGCCTACCAGGGGATCCCGCACCTGGTCACGCCGGTGATCACCAATCCGAAGAAGGCCGCCGACGCGCTGGGCTGGGTGGTCCGCGAGATGGACATGCGCTACGAGGACATGGAGGCCTCGGGCGTGCGGCACATCGACGACTTCAACCGCAAGGTCCGCCACGGCGAGCTGGTCGCCCCGCCCGGCAGCGAGCGGGTCTACACGCCCTACCCCTACCTGCTGGTGATCGTCGACGAGCTCGCGGACCTGATGATGGTGGCGCCGCGCGATGTCGAGGACG
The DNA here is from genome assembly GCF_036388195.1 of Jatrophihabitans sp. Taxonomy (GTDB): domain Bacteria; phylum Actinomycetota; class Actinomycetes; order Mycobacteriales; family Jatrophihabitantaceae; genus Jatrophihabitans_A. The sequence goes on from NZ_DASVSG010000044.1 coordinate 14,417, forward strand.
CGATCGTGCGGATCACCCAGCTGGCCCGGGCGGCCGGCATCCACCTGGTGATCGCCACCCAGCGGCCCTCGGTCGACGTGGTGACCGGGTTGATCAAGGCCAACGTGCCCTCCCGGCTGGGTTTCAAGACCTCGTCGGTGACCGACTCCCGGGTCATCCTGGACCAGCCGGGCGCGGAGAAGCTGCTCGGCAAGGGCGACGGGCTGTTCCTGCCGATGGGAGCGTCCAAGCCGGCCCGGATCCAGGGCGCCTACGTCACCGATGCGGAGATCAACGCGATCGTGGCGCACTGCAAGGCGCAGCTGCAGCCGACCTATCGCGAGGACGTCACCGTGCCGGCCGCGGCTGCCAAGGAGATCGACTCCGACATCGGCGACGACATGGACGTCTTCCTGCAGGCGGTGGAGCTGGTGGTCTCGACCCAGTTCGGGTCGACATCGATGCTGCAGCGCAAGCTGCGGGTCGGGTTCGCCAAGGCCGGCCGGCTGATGGACCTGATGGAGTCCCGCTCGATCGTGGGCCCGTCCGAAGGCTCCAAGGCACGCGACGTGCTGGTCAAGCCCGATGAGCTGGCCGGGCTGATGTACACGCTGCGCAACGGCGGCAGCGCCGAGGACCTGGTGGCCGAGGACGAGGACGGGCCGGCGCCGTTCTGACCGCGGTGCTGGTTGACACAGCAGAAGGCCCTGACCGCGGGTGCGGTCAGGGCCCTGTGGACGCTCGGGCTAGCCGCGCGTCGCGTGCCGGGCCAGGTAGAACAGCCGGCGGAACGTCAACCTTGCGCGCTCGTTCGAGGCATGGCGGCCGGAGCCGGCAACTTCCCGGGCGGGCACGGTCCAGCTCGCAGACCCAGGTCGGGCCAGCTGAAATCCGGTCATAGACAACACCTCCGTGACTGACGGTATAGGTGTTATCTACTGTGACTGGTGAGGCGCGCGGAAAGTATCGACCTCCACATGATGGTTCAACAGGCCGGCTCGCGCCGACGGCTGCGGGCGGGTCTCGAGGGTGAGCAGCATCCGGGAGTTGCCCAGCGTGTTCGGCTTGACGTACTCCAGATCGAGGAATTCGGCGATGCCGGCG